>CAZBSB010000028.1:0-15712 GCA_964494535.1 uncultured Rhodospirillales bacterium | reverse complement strand
CTGCCGGAGCTGCCGGACGCCAAAAAGGCGCGCTTCATCAACGATTATGGGCTGAAGCCCTATGACGCCAGCGTCCTGGTGGCGGAAAAGCCCAGCGCGGATTTTTTCGAGGCCGTGGCTCAAGGCCGCGATGGCAAGCTGGCCGCCAATTGGGTGACCGTGGAATTGTTCGGCGCGCTCAACAAGGCGGGCAAAAGCATCGGGGACTCGCCGGTCAGCGCCGCGGCGCTGGGCGAGCTGGTGGGTCTTATCCAGGACAACACCATTTCCGGCCGCATCGCCAAAGACGTATTCGAGGAGATGTTTGCGACCGGCAAAGCAGCCGCTGCCATCGTCGAGGAAAAAGGCCTGCGCCAGGTCACGGATACCGGCGCCATCGAAGCGGCGATTGACCAGATTCTGGCCGCACACGCCGACAAGGTCGCGGAGTTCCGCAGCGGCAAGGACAAGCTGTTCGGCTTCTTCGTCGGCCAAGTGATGAAAGCCACCGGCGGCAAAGCCAACCCCGCGCTGCTCAATGATTTGCTGAAACAGAAACTGTCCGGCTGATTACTGCGAAACGCGCAGCGCATAAGTCAGCGCCACGTTTGCCGTGGCGCCTGCGCCGCATTGCCCCGCGCCATTGCCGATAATATCGGTGGGGTTGATGGGAAAGCGTGTCACATTGGCATTGCTGCCATTGATGGTCACGGCGCGTAAGCCCCGCGAAATCTCGCCGCTGCCCGTCAGTTGCGGCAGCAGATAGCCGCAAATGCCCGCCGGCAGCGCCAGGAAGTTGATGGTGAATTGCTGGTCGCAACCCGCACCGGCGCCTTGCAGCTGCACAGCGCCATTCCATAAATCCACCAGGCCGCCGCCGCTCACCATCTCGCGCGGGAAAATCGGCTGCCCCACGCCGAGCAGGAAACCCGTCTGATCGCCGGTGTTGATGCAGGCACGCGTCTGGTAATAGCCACGCACCTTGCTGAGAATGCCGATGACCTGCTCCTTGGTCTGCGTGATTTGCGCCGTTTCCTGCACCTTGTTGACCGTGACCCACACGCCACCCATCACCAGCGCCACCACGCCCAGCACGATGGCCATCTCCCCGATGGTGAAGCCTGCCTGTGAAGAGTGCGTCAGCTTTTTCATGCGGCATGCCTGAAGGCAATGTAGAGAGAATTAGCGTTGCCGCCCGCGCAATTGGCCTGCACCTGCGTCGCCGTCGGCGGGTTAGCCTGGAAGCTGGTGCCCGGCAAGGCGGCATCGCCATTGTTGAAACCCATGCCGGTGACGCCGATGCCGTCCCACACATTGAGGAAATGCGACGCCAGTTTGACGCAGGCGGCTTGCGGCAATGACCGCAGCAGCAGCACGAAGCCGCTATTGGTGTTGCCTTGCATCACCACCAAGAGGTTGCCAACGGAGCCGACACAATAAGTGCCGCCGCCGCAGGTGGAGCCTGTGCCGTCAGTCTCAAACGCATGATAAAAATAACAGGGCGTGGCCACGGCGCAGCCGGCGGGGTCACCCGGCGTCAGCCAGCTTTCGGCCGGAAAAGCGTTGAACGACGCCACCGTCTGCGTAAAATCGGTGAAACTTTGCTGCGGAATCTGGTTCGCCGTCAAATAGCGGGTGCGGATATTCTCCACGATCTGTCGCACCTGATCCACCGTCTCATTGACCCGTCGCGCCTCGCTGGCCGCTGAAGCGGCCGCCCAGATGCCGCCAACGATGAGCCCAGCGACGCCCAGCACCAGCGCCAGCTCGATGATCGTGACGCCGCGCTGCCGGCGTTGCTGCCAACGCAACCGCCTCATCCGCCGCCCCGCAGGCTGAAGACAAATTCCACCGCCCCGGCGCCGGTGCAAGCCGCCACGGCCTGGGTCGGGTTGACCGGCAGCTGGTCGGTGCGCGTACCGCCCAGCGTCCAGTCCGGCGGATTGCTGGCGGTGACATAATCATCCGTCAAGGTGCCGCCGCCGTCATAGAACAGCACCGCCTTCAAATCATATTTCTGGTCAGGCACGCTGTGCCGCACCACCATCTCGGTGCAGATATCCTGCGGCAGATTGAGCAATTGCACACCGAAACTGTCCGGCCCCGGCGCGACGCCGATGACGTTGTAATTGATATCTCGCGGCAGCACCAGCACGGAGCCGCCGGCCAGGGTCTGATCCCAGACGTGAAAAGCATCGCCCCCTGGCCCGCCTTGCGCCATATCCACCGGATAAACCCCCAGGCAGCTGAGGCGGGAATTGAAAGTGGCGGCGCCGCACGCCGCACCATTGACCTGCGCCTGCGTGTTGTCCACGAACATGCCGCGCTGGTTGGTATAAAGCCCGCGCACATTGTCCACGATCTGGTGCAATTGCTCGCCTAGAGTCGTCAGCTCCACCCCGCGCCGCACGCTACCCGCCGCCGCCCAGATGCCAGCCACGGCCAAGCCGATGACCGCCAGGCTGATGGCGGCCTCGATAAGCGTGAAGCCGGTCGGTTGGCCGCTGGTGAATATCCGCAAACGCCGCATGGCGCCAGTTTACCCGAGAGAGGGTTAAAATTTATTACCGCCCTTGGTCGAGTCGGTCAGCACCACGGTGATGTTCAGAATCGTGCCCATGGCGAAGGCGATGGTCACGCCCACAATCGCCAGCCCGATATTGCGCACCACCATGGACTGCACCTTGAGTTCGTCAATCTGCTCCCGGATCCACTCGCCCGTCACTTCCTCGATGATCGCGCCAATATCGCCGCGCTCGGAGAGAATTTCCATATCCAGCGCCACCTGCGGGTCGGGGAAGCCGTAATTATTGGCACGCAGCGCCTCGCCGAGATTCTTGCCTTGCAGCACCGCCTGAATGGCCGACCCCAGCCGCTCCTTCATCCACGGGTTGCCTTGCGATTCCAGAATTTCCAGCGCGCGGCGCAACGGCACCTGTGCGCTCATCAGCGCCGAGAGGCCGAGCATGAAGCCGCTGCCCTGCCAGATGCGGAACCACGCCCAGGGCGGGAACCGATCGAACTTGGCGCGCGTCTTGCCGCGCCAATGCGGCAGCGTGAAACTGATGATGAACACGCTCATCACCAAACACAGCAGAATGCCGATGCCATAGGCCATGATAAAATCGGAAATATCCGCCATCGGCCCGATGGATTCCAGCACCGCTGGCGGTGCGTTCTTGCGCATGTTCTGGATAAGGTTGACGCCGAACATCCACAACACGCCGGACAGCAGCACGATCATGAAGGTCGGGTAGGCGATGGCCTGCGTGATCGCGGTCTTCATTTCCTTCGCGCTCTCGCCCATCATCATGATGGAGCGCAGCGATTTGGCGACCGTGCCGGACTCTTCACCGGCGCGGATCATATACAGCTCGGCCGAAGGCACCCAGCCCGCCATGGCGTCGGACAGTGAATCGCCGGCGCGGTCGCGCTGCAGCCACTCGCGCAGCGCCAGCGCCGCCGGCCGGTTGGGATATTTGCCCATCTCGCTCGAGTTATACCACAGGCGCTCCAGCGCGCGCGACAATGCTTCGTTCATGCTCAACATGCCCTGCAGCTTGCGGAACACGCGATAGCGGATTTTCTTGTTGCTGCGGAATTTCCACATCGCGTAACGGCGCGGCCATTCTTTGAAATTCATGACCATGCTCCCAGTCGCTGTTCAATTTCCGCCACGTCGCGTTCCCGCGCCATCGGCCCCACTTCGGATTCCGCGTCGTTGGGCGAAACCTCGCCGCGCCGGATTTTCTCCAGCGCGTGCCAGGCCATCGTCACGCCGTTCAAGCCCCAGGGCGAGAGCCAATATTCCTCCGCTTCCACCAGCTTGTTCGACTCCAGTAACGTCATCAATTTCAGATCAGCCGAAGCCACTTCGGCGCAGACCGTGCGGCCGCTGCGGCCGCGATAGCATTTCGGACAACCATCCGGATTGGCGACGTAAACATTGCTCATATCCGGGTCGGTCAGCCGGTCAATCGCCGGCTGCTTGGGGTCGGCTTTGGCGCGTCGCGCATCCATCAGCGCCAAGCCGGCGCGCACCCGCCGCGCCAGATCGAGATAATCGGGTCCCAGCTCCATCGGCGCCTGTTTGATCGGCACCCGGCAATGCTGGCACATGCCGCGCAGCAAGCGTTGGCAGAACATGCCGGTCAGCAGATGCGGGTCATAAATCAAATACGGCTCGATGCCGATATCGCGCAGCCGGCGCGGAATGGCGATGGCCGAATAAACGTGGATGGTCGTATAGACTTGGCGACCGGAGAG
Organism: uncultured Rhodospirillales bacterium; assembly: GCA_964494535.1. Lineage (GTDB taxonomy): Bacteria > Pseudomonadota > Alphaproteobacteria > UBA9219 > RFNS01 > JAGOHT01. The sequence continues at coordinate 11,467 of CAZBSB010000028.1, read as the reverse complement.
CGCGAGGCGGAAGGCGAATTTCGCCGTCTGCATGTCGCGGATTTCGCCAAGCATGACGATGTCGGGGTCGAGGCGCAGGGCGCTGCGCATCACTTCCGCGAAGCTGCGCTCGCGCTGCTCTTCCTTGACCGAGGCCGAAACGCCGATCTGCGTCGCGCCGACCACGCCGCCTTCCGGCGGGTCTTCGATGAGATAGCATTTGCGGTCGAAATTGGTCTCAATCATGCGCCGGTTGAGCATCACGCGCAGCGTCGTCGTCTTGCCTTGGTTCACCGGCCCCGAAAACACCCGCATCCCGCCCGGTAAAGCGCGCAACTCGCGCACCACCTTGAGCTGCTCCTGCGAGAAACCGATGGAATCCACATCCGCCATGGCGAAATTTTCGCCGAACAGATGCGCCGAATCATATTGCAGGCGCATATTGAGATAGCGCCCGCCATCCGCCAGGGGCACCCATTGGCACCGCAAGCTCGGCACGCCGATGGGCAGCTGCACGCTGTCTTGCCCGGTGCCCACCGCCAGCATCGCCGCTTGCGGCTCCAGCCAATTCGCGGTCGCGCCGGATTGGCCGATGGAGTGCGAATAGACCGAAGACAACATCTGCTCGCCTTCGCGCTGCGTCCAAGTCTCCCACAGCCGCAGCGCGCCGTCCACGCGGAACTCCACCTTGGTGCGCCCGCCGGCCGCTTCAATGTGAATATCGTTGGCGCCCATCTGCGCCGCCTGCGCCACCATGTCCACGATCTTGCGCCGCACCGCATTATCATCCATGCGCAGCGTCGCGGCCTGCCGGTCGGCAAAGGTATAGGCCTGCTGGACGATATTGGGCGTGACGTAAATCGGCTCGTCAACCCGCAAGCCTTGCCGCCGCGCCATCAGCGCCACGGAGGTGACAAGCGGCGAATTGCGGTGCGCCGCGCTCACCAGCCACATGCCATTGTCGAACAGCGCGCAGAAATTGCGCGACTCGGGCGGAATCTTGAGCGTCGAGCCTTCGGCGGTCAGCACCAAGCCGGTGAATTTCAGCGCCCCACCCGATAACATCATCGAGCGTTCGTCGGTCACCTTGATGGGCGTGGGGGCTGTCGGCGCTACGGTCGCGGCGGGTTCCGGCGCGGCAGCGGCAGCGGCCGGCTCCGTTTCCGGCGCTGCGGTTGTTTCCGGCTTGGGTTTTTTGTCTTCCGGCTCCGGCGGCTTTCCTGAAGCGGCCGCACCTGGCTGCGCGGCCGCTGTCGCGGGCGGCCGGTTCAGCAGCTTCTTGGTGCGGTCAGCCAGGTCAGCGAACATGACATCAATAGGTCCGACGGCCGCTGACGTTGGAGACGTTCTCGATCTTCACGGTGGAAACCTTACCCTCGTTTGCATCACGCAATTTGATGCTGCTGGGGGTGATGGCCAGCACTTCCGTGCCGTCGGCCAACGTGTCGCCCACCCGCACCGTGCTGACTTTGCTGTCCACGCGCGAACGCACGACGGCGCTATATTCGCCATTCACGCCATTGATGCGCTGAATCTCATATTGCGGCGGCAGCGCCGCCGGTTTCATCACCGGCTTCATCACCGGCGCCAGATCAGCCGCCGCAACAGGCGTGACCGGCAGCACCGGAATATTGCCGCGCCGCCCCATCGCCGCCACCTGCGTGGGCAACATGCCGCTGATATCGGCGCTCATGCTGTTCGCTTCATTCTTCGTCCGCGCCTGTTGCAGGTCATGCATCTTCTGCTCCAGCTCCAGCAGCAGATCGAGCCGCGCCAAAGCGGCGCGCGCCTGGTTCATATCCTCCAGGCTCAAATCAACTTTCGCGCCGCGCAGTTTTTCCACCACGGCCGTGACCTGTGGCGGCACTTTGTCGCCGCTGCCGGTGCGGCCTTCATCGTCGAGGTTGACCTTGTCTTCCGGCACCGCGCTTTTTTCAGCTGCGGCCACTGGCTTGGCTTCGGCGGCAACATCGGCGGCTTTCGCGTCCGCCGGCGCTGGCACCACAGCAGGAATCACTGGCGCGTTGACAACGGATGAGGTTGGCGCAGCTGTCGGCGCGACGGCAGCTACTGGCGTCACGGGGGCTGCGGCAGGAGCCGGAACAGCTTCAAGGCTTGGCGCCGCCACGGCGACGGGCGCTGCGACCGCCGGATCGGCGATCACCGGCATGGCGGGCGACGTGATTTCCGGCATCGTTGGTTGCGCGCTGGCGGTCACGGCCTGCAGCGTATTATTCTGCTGCTGCGCCATATCCAGCACCGTGGTCTCCGCCACCACCGGCACGGCGAAAGCCAGCACCGCCGCGGCAGCGACACCGAGCAACCACTTTCTATTGGCGATTCTCATAGATAACTCCCTCGACACGCCACCCGCTCGAATCGTTGACCATCGTGGTGATGATCACGCCCGGTATGGCCGAAAAATATTGCGGCAATTCTCCAGGCAAATCGGTTAAAGCCAGGTTAAAGCCACGCTTGATCCAAGGCGGCGGGGGAGGTTTCCATTCTTCAGGCGGGATATTGGGCGGGCAAGGCGGCGGCGGGTCGTCCGGCAACCGCGACAGGGAACCGTTCCAATTTTGTTGCAAGAACCGGCGTGTCACTTCGGCCGGGTCGAGCAAATCTTCCTTAGCGCGCTTCGGCAACTCCGTCATCGGCACACTGCGTGTGGCGTTGGTGCCGCTGACATCCACCGTGGCGTCGTCCAGCATCTTGGTATGGCCAGGGGCGCGCGCCCAACCAACACTCGCCGCTGACTTATTGCAGGATAGGCTGGTCACCGACCAACCCAGCTGGCTAAGCGGTAATTTGCCGATCGCCTCACGGCAGGCCTCAATCACGGCCATCGGCTGCGGCTCCTCTTCCCAATAACGCTTGGGCGGTGGATAGACGATGCGGCCGGTGCCGCTGGCCTGCTGCTGTTGCTGCATGGCCAGCGCCTGCTGCCGAATTTCTTCCTGCCTTTGGCGCTCTTCTTCTTCCTTCAATCCTTGATAATACCACAAGCCGCCCAGCGCCAGCAGACCGGCCAGCACCACCACGGCGGCGCCGATGATGAGTTGCTTCGGAATCTTGACCGGTTGCAGTGCGCCTTCGCCGCGATTCTGCACCAGGAAGGGCAGCGCGATGGTTTCCGCTCCGGAAACCGCCCAGGCTTCCGGCGCATAGATTTTCTGCAAGCCACCGAGCGTGAATTCCTGAATCAGCCGGTCGCGCGCCGCCGCTTCGTCGAGGAAAATCTGGTCGCCATCAGGCGCGATGAGATCATCGCGCACCACCACGACCACAATGCCTTCATTGACCTTGAAAGCGCCCGCCCAGGAGCCGGGCTGGCGGTTAGCCAGCGTGACGGCCAAGGCCGCCATGCCCATCTTATGCCCGGCCTGCGCCTGCCCCAGCCCGAACTGCGCCACGCGCCCGCCCTTGACGCCGGGACGCACGGAGAAAAAGTCGGCATATTGGCCGGGTTGTTTGGCCGCTTCCTTCGCCGCCTGCGCCACGCGCCCACTCGGCGATGGCTGCCAATACAGGCCAACGGCGTATTTACGCCGCCCAACGGTGGCAACGCCTGCACCCATTAGGGTTGCTCCAACGGCGGCGTATCAAGTTCCTGCGGCGTGATGGCGATGAGCAGCAGCGACCGCTTCTTGTCGTTGCCAACCCCGCCGCCCAGCATGATATTATACGGGTCGAGCGTGCCGTTGGCGTTCTGCGTCGTCGTATCCTGGCTATAACCAGCCAGCACCAGCGTGGAACCGCTGCGCAACAGCGACTGCTGCACGAACACGCGGCTCTGGGTTTCAGGCAGCTGCACCTGCGCGACATCAGGATCGCCGAAAGCCGTCAAACGGATGAGGTCAATCAGATTCAACGAATATTGCAGCAGGATGCGGCCATCGGCCAGCAGACGCGGCGTGATCTGGATGGAGAAGCCTTCACGCAACGTGCCTGGCGTCAGCGTGACCGTCTCTGACCCGGTGGTGCCGGTGGAGGTTGTCTTGGAGGTCGAAGCCAGATAGGCGATATCGCGCCCGACGCGCCGCGTGATCGGCACGTTGTTCAGCGTCGTCATCGGGAATTTGGCCGTCCGCACATTGTTGCTGACTTTGGAGATGGCGGAGAACACCGCATCCGCGCTCACGGTTGGGTTATCAATGATGCCGATGGTCAGCTGGCTGAAATCATCCACCGCGCTGGCAAAAGCAGGTGCCGCCACGCCGGTGAAGGTGAAAGGCTTAATCTTTTTCAGCGCCGCCGTCAGTTGGTTATTGATGTTGTCTTCGTTCTCGATTTCGGCGGTATAGACGTCAATATTGATGGCGATTTGCCGCACGAGGCGCTGGTTTTGCTCCGCCAGATAGCGCGCGACATTCTTCATCACATCCGGCGTTGTGGTGACGGTGATGGTGCCGAGCGACGGCGCCACGATGGCCGTGCCAGTGCCGCCCAGAATCGCATTGACGGTGTTGCCGACTTCCGACCAAACATCGAGATCAGCTTCCAGCTTGACCTCTTGCTCCAATGACGAGCCGCCGCCACCCGACGAGCCGCCCGAAGAACCGCCGGATGAGCCGCCCGAAGAACCGCCGGACGAGCCGCCACCGCTGATGCTGTCGGAAAATTTGCTCTTGCCGGGCATGGTTTCCAGCACGAAGACGCGGGTCTCGTATTTGCTGAAAGCAACCGTCGTACCGTCATAGGTCCAATTGACGCCGTAATGCGCGGCCACCTGGTCAAGGAGTCCAGACAACGGCCCTTCATAGGCGATCTTCATGCCGCCGCTATCACCGGTGTCACCGCCGGTCGGCATGGCAACGGAACCGCGCACAGGCACAGGTGCGCTCGCTGCAGCAGATTTGCCGGAGGGCGCCCCAGGCCCCAGCCTCACAGGAATACCGATCTCGCCGCTAAGCACATTGGCGATTTCCTCGAGATCCATCGGCGTAGCAGACACCAGGCTGAAGCCGCGCCGTGTTTCGAACTTCCCGGGCAACGGCACACCGTGATGCAAACGCATAGCCTTGCCGCCGGTCCAGATGCGATCCGTCACCACCAGCGGATTGCTGCGATAGGGCGGCAGCGGCTCCCGCGCCCGATCCAAATCCTGCTCAATCATCTGAGACTTCTGCTCAACCTCCTCGCGCACCGCGCCCGTGCTGCAGGCAGCCAGCAAGCCGACGAACGAAACCATGCAGAATTTACGCAGATTCATGAGAACTCCACCAAGACAACGGCCAAGAACAGGCGCAGAGTCTGCTTACTCGGCGCCGGTATTGCCGCGGGTTTGCACCACCAGCGTGCGCTGACCCGCGTTAGGATTGTCGTGCAGGCGACCGAAGGGCTGCGGCTTCGCATCCACAAAGCCGGACAGCAGGTCGCGCACTGCTTCTTCGAAAGACCCGTTCAAGCTGACGCCGGCCTGAATAGGAAAATCATATTCCGTTGACCACACCAGCTCGACTCCGGCGCGGCTCGCCCAGCGGCGAATGACATCGCGCAAATGCTCGCCTGGCTCAGCGCGCCACACATCGGAAGCGCCGGGCAGTAGCGGCGGCTCAAGCGTGGCATTGGGCATCACCACTTGACCCTTGGCCGGCGTTTCACTGGCAGACGGCACGGGCGCCGTCATAGGTTCGACACTGACACTGTCTTGCTTGACTTCCGCTTCGGCAGCCAATGGCAGCGCCGGCGCCGCCAAAACGGGCGCCGCGGGTTCGGCCGCCGGCTCCAACACCGCCTGCTGCACTTCCGGCGCAGCGCTGCCCTGCTTCTCGGGCATGATTGGTTCCGGCGCAGGCGGCGGTACGACTTCCATCGGCGCCGACGGCACCGTCGGTTCAACGTCCGGCACTACCACTGCCGGCTCAACGGCAGCTGGCACCTCAATCATCGCTGGAGGCGCGGCCAGATTGGCATCACTGGGCGGCACAACCTCAACAGCCGGCGCAGTCTCTAGCATCGGTGCCGTCTCCACAACCGGCATAGCGACACTGGCCGTTGGCACCGGATCAGCCGCGGCGGCCGGAACGGGTTCGTCGATCGCCGGCACAGAATCAGCCTTCAGAATACTAACCTTTTTGCCCTGCTCATAGCCAACCAACCCAGCGCCGGCGAGCGCATCCGCCAGCACGACGCGCCAGCCGCGACCACCTTGCCAATCAACCGGTGTCGCCGGCTTGATGCCTTCTTCAAAGGCATAGATATAACCCTGCGGCAGGGTTTGCTTCAGCGCCACCACGAGCGGCATAGCCTTGCCTGATCCCTCGATCTTGTCGCCCGACTCCAACGCCGACAGCAGCTTGCCTTCGCCAGCCGTATCCGGAGCAGTTATGTTTTCTGTCACCGGCACCACCGCCGGTTCCACGACCGGTTGCGTCGCGACAACTTCAGCCGGAGGTACAACCACGACCGGCATCGGCTCTGCGGCAGAAGCAGGTTCAACGGCCACAGGCGCCGCCGGTCCTTCAGACTGCGGCGCGATTGCCTCTGGCGCCGGGGACTGTTCAACCGGCAACTGCACCACCGGCGGCAATTCCTTTTTAGGCGCTACCGGCTCTGCTCCCGGCAGCGGCAATGGCTTGGCGACCGGCGCTGAATCCAGCGGCGTAATCCACTGAAAACCCGCTTGAGCGGGAACTGCCAAACCGATGGTGAACCCGAACGCCGCAATGAGCGCCGAGCGTGAAATTTTCTTTGCTGTGATATCCGTTGTCATGGCGAAATGCCTTCTCCACACAAATAGTTGACGATGATTCTAGGGAAAAACTTTTGGCTTGCCAGCAGGAAACTGCGCGTCACCACCTTGCCTCCCGTTCCCGTTGTAATAATACAACGCTAATCTGGTGCAGCAGGCAAGTAGGAAACGCCGAAAACGCGAAACGATGGCGCTCAAATTTGCATCAAAGGTTTAACAGAACGCTAAGATTGATCGTAGCATTTCAATCAGCCAAGCGCGTATCGTAAAAATGCCGCGAGCATATCTTTGGCGGCTGTTAACTTACTTCCAGCCAAATCCATTGTACGATCATGCCGGTTAATCTGAAACCGTCTAGCCGTAATCTACCCAACGGCGGCGATGGCGCCGAACAAGAGCGGGGCGCTCTTGGCCAAGAATCCAGGCACGAATCGCCCGCAGCGCCGACTCAAAAGTGAGGCCAACACGCTCCAGCACATAAAAAAAAGTAATGGCGATGATGACCAAAGTCAGCGTCCAGTAAGCAACATGAAACATGAAGGCAACCATCAGAAAAAACACCCGCGCGTCAAAGACGAAAAAACGGGGAATTTTCTGACTGTTGCGCCAATGGTCATCCATCGCTGCACCTTACAAAGCCGAGTTTACCATGCGATTAATATAGCCCCAGCATAAACAAATTGGAAAGATGAAGTATGGCCGCTTACAATCCACCCGATTCTGGCTCGAAGGAACGGTCATCCATGCTCTCTTCACCCGAGAAGCCTTTGGTCAACAGCAAATACCAGCGCCGGTCAATCTGCCCGGATTTATAGGCCGCCGTAGCGGATTGTTCCATTGTCTTGCCATAACGCACCAAAAGACGTTGCGCCTCACTCGTCCAACGCTCCACAGGCAGGTCGAGCATGATTTCGCGGACATTTTCGTCAAAGATCATAAATTCACGCAAGCCCATGCGGCCGCCGCCCACCTTGGGCACTAACGCCTGAGTGACGATCATGCGCAGCGTCTCCATGAGCGCAAAAGCGCGCTCCGTGCGCTCGGCCGGTTCGAACACACTGACCATGCGGCGGATGGTCGCCGCCACGCCAGTGGTGTGCACGGTCGTGTAGACGGCGTGACCGGTTTGCCCGGCCTCAATCGCTGCCGAGACGGTCTCGCGATCGCGCGATTCACCTACGAGTATAATGTTGGGTTTACGCCGCAAAGCATTGCGCACACCGGCGGCAAAATCGGGTAGATGTTTCGGAATTTCCGTTTGTGCCACCAGCGAATGTTCACTGGTGATTTGGTCATAGACATATTCGATCGGCGCTTCGTAGGTCAGCATCTTGCCACAGCCTTGCTCACGCTCGATGATCATTCGGTTGCCCGCCGCCAGCAACGTGGACTTGCCGCTGCCGGTAGGGCCGGTGATGAGAATCAAGCCTTGCCGCGGCGCCCAGTTCTCGATGATTTTCTCTTCGATATTGAGGTCTTTCATCGTCGGCGGCAAATTCGGCAACGAGCGCATGGTGATCTGCACACTGTCGCGGCCACGGCTTAGAATCGCCGTGATATTGGTACGAAACCGATAGCGTGACGTGCGATCCGGTCGTACTTCGTAAGACAAGTCGAGATCGCGCCCCGATGCCAGCTTGGCCAACGCGTCCTGACCATAAATGCGGGTGAGAACATTGACCATATCGGCCGAGTCAATCGCCCGCCGCGTAATCGGGTAAAGCGCACCATCGCATTCGATGAATATCGGCTTATCGGTCTGGATGCTGATATCAGTGGCTTTTTGCTTCACGCACCAGAGCAGCAGCGGGTCAACATGCTCTTCATAGAGACGCAGAGGCTCCTCGCCCCACGTCCCCATCGCCTCCGCACGCCGTTTGATATCAGCTAGCGAAGAGTCGCCTGCCACTGCGGGCTCCTGGGTATCAATGTGGACTGGCCGGTGATAGTCACACCACGATCCCCTATGCGCATCTCAGCGCCACCACCGGTGATGCCGCGATCCTCATGCATCGCAAACGGCGCGGAGATCATGCCTTGTGCCAGCAACTCACGATAGCGCACCATACCGACGAAATCCATGGTCAGCCTGTCAAGATCGGCCTGAAAAATATCATCGGCTTGTTCGACACCGGCTTCCCAACCCTGCTTAACATTCTCACGCCACACCTCACGCTCCTTGACATCGCGCGGCAGCAGAATGGCAGGAGGTGGATCAACTCGACCCCAGTCGCGCTCGAGATACACGCGCCAATTGCGGGGCGCGGTCACAATCCTTGCAACACGGTTGATGCGAATGATACGGTCAGCAACAGCAGCCTGCTGACCGCCACCAGCGACCAGTACTGCTTTCTGCGCATCCGTCACAATCGGAGGCTCAATCAGCAGGCCGGAAGGCGCGTTCAACAGCAAGCGCTGAAAATCGAAGACTTTCGTGAGAGATGACTCCAGTTCGGCGACGCGGCGTTGAATGTTGAAGGTACGGTAAGCAAGACCGCCTCTAGCGCCATAAGACCACGCAGCTTCCTTGATTGCATCACCCCTGATCTGCAAACCCGCTTTTTCAGCCGGGGTTTCGCCACCATCGGACTTAGCCTCGTCCTGCTCCTGCAACTGAAACATCTCCGGCGGCGGCGGCGCAGAAACCGGGGTTGTCGCCATATTTTCAGGGGCGTACTCCAGCGGCTCCACATCCGCCGCTTGGGCTGCCATGTTCAGTAACAGTAGCGCAGCAACGAAGCAGTAGCGAGCCGAGCCTATCATCTCAAATCTTCCCATCCGTAGGCGCATAGCGCAGCTGGACGACGCCGCTGTTGACATCCAAGGCAACGTCAGCCCGGTTACCCAGTTGCAACCCAACATCGCGCAACACATCAATGAGTGGTTTCTCATAGGCGCTGATCATCACCGTCAAGGGAATACCCGCTGGCTCACCCGCCGTCTGGTAGGTGTAGCCAGCCTTGGCAGCCAAGGTCTGCACGATCTGCTCAGCCGGCCCACTCCAAGTAATGGTAATAGGCTGGGAAATGGCGGGTGGCGCACCAGCGAAATTTTCCATTGCCGGCAGCGGGTTTTTATACTGCTCAATGCCAGCTATAGTATCCAGCGCTTTGGTGGCCTTCTCGGTAGCTTGCGCGATGCGCTGGGCAACAGGGTCGTTTTCCGCCACCAGCGGCGTGACCGAAGTCTCGCCGGCGCAGGCACTGAGACCTATCACCCCAACAAAGGCTACCACGCGAGCTGTGGCTTGAAAATCTATCCTGAGCATCATCAGCACCGATCCCTTGGAAAACTTCCTGACTGCTACACAAGCAAAAACCTATCGCGCTTTCAAGTTATTTCACTGGTGCCGCAAAAAATAGAGCGCATAGCCGATCAGCGAACAACCTAAAACAAGCAGAAGCAGACCCGTGAACCAGTTTGCAAGCACAAACATCGTATAGAAACCAACAACCAGCAGCCCTGATGCACCAATGCCATAGATAATAGTCGCATTTGGTAAATTTTTGTGTCTTGTTTGGTTAAGACGTCGCTCTGACTTTTTCACAACAGTGTCAATCTGACGGCCTTGTTGCATGGGTTGCAACGACCTACCTTTGGACTCACCTGATTGGCCGGGTGGCTGTTTAATGAATTTGGCCAAGCAACACCCCACTCTCGGCCACAATTTCAGCAAACGCCGTCATGGTTTTAAATCGCTCAAAATATTGCCTATTTTATCTGGCTTGCCCTGCACAACCTTGACCTTGCTGTCTGAGGCTCGATAAACGATGTAAGGGGTGGTTTGAATTTTCCAATTCAACGCCACTTGCATATTCGCTCTGATCGCAGCAATTTCAGCGGCTCCCGGCGTACCCTCCACGACGGATTTGTCACCCCCGACCAATTTATTCCAGGCGTTCAAAGGATCTTTGACGCGCAAGAATTTCGCCGCCTGGCGTTCACTCTCACTACCCTCTGCGCCAATCGGAACAATCTTCACTCTGACAGCACCGCTGGCAACGTGATCTTTTAGTTCGCTCCAAGTCTCTTTGCAGTGCGGGCATTGTGGATCGACCAACATTGAGATTAGGGGCTGCCCCTCCTTCCCAACGACGATGCCAGCCGCCGTGATAAAGTCATTCAAGATTCGTTCGCCAGGCGCCAAACTAGCGCTGCCCCCTGGTAAAATATTTTTTTTGCTCTCTAGCATTGCGTCTGAAGCGTTCGCGTAAATCCCACCCCGCTCCAACTCTTTCTGCTGCTCTACTGCAGCAGTCATCAACCCTTTCAACTGCGTATTCTGCTGTGATGCTTCAGTAATCTGCTGGGAAGAAATGTTCGTACCGTCCGTGGCGTAAATGCCCCCGAAGATAACTGCTTTAAGGTTTGGCAGAAGATAGACGACCTGAACACGCCCGTCTTTATACATGAGAAATCCGTGCAGAGGGGGGTAGTCGCCGATGTAATAAATTTCGGCGCCGTTTTGCAGGAAATTTTGAATGATTGGGATACGACGCAAATCTATTGTCGTGTCCTTTGATTGGCCAGTTGAAGGAGTTGGCGTCGTGATGGGCAGCACGGCTTCACACGTTTTTAGCGGCGCCTTGCTGGAGGGTGAAGTGGTCGGCGGTGGCACGGGCGGGACTTGCGTTGGCGACTCTGCATAGGCCGGACACACACTCATCAAGAGGAAAAGCAAAAGACCTTTCGCCATTCCACGGCTCATTTCACGACTCCATTCTCTGCAATTTTAAGACTACGCTCGGGCAGAGCGGCATCACGCCAGGTTTCGCTCAGCGCCGTAACAACTAA
>CAZBSB010000027.1:0-15716 GCA_964494535.1 uncultured Rhodospirillales bacterium | reverse complement strand
CGGGGGCGGCCATAGCGCATCACGCGCTGACGTTGGGGCATTTCGATAGCGGGTTTGACGTCATCATCGCATCGGGGTGGATGAAGACGCTGCTGTTTCTGCTGCTGGCGCCGCTGATCGGCGCGGTGGTTGCGTGGCTGGTGTATCGCGGCAGCAGCTGGATGATCGCGCGCTATCCCAAGACACAAAGCGAGCGGTGGTTCGGGCGGTTGCAAATGCTGTCCTCTGCCTTCCTGAGTTTGACGCATGGCGGCAATGACGCGCAGAAGACGGCGGGCATCATCGCCGGCGCCTTGCTGGCGGGCGGGTTCACCACGGAATTTCATATTCCGTATTGGGCGTTGTTCGGCAGCTATGCGGTCATCGCGCTGGGCACGCTGGCGGGGGGCTGGCGCATCGTGCAGACCATGGGCTACAAACTCACGCATCTTGACAGGCGTGCCGGTTTTTGCGCCGAAAGCGGGGCGGCCGTGACTATTCTGACGGCGACGCTGCTGAAATTGCCGATCTCTACCACTCATGCCACCACCGGCGCCATCATGGGCACCGGCATCGGGCGGCATCAGCATGACAATATCCTGGTGGCGAAGCGCATTCTCGTCGCCTGGCTGCTGACGATACCGGCGAGTGCGGCGATTGGGGCGCTACTGATTGTGGTGTTGCGTTTGTTCTAACGGTTTGAGCAAGGACATGACGGTGCGGAGCTGCCACCAGGTGACACAGCGGCCATAGGCGGTGGTGATGGTATAGTCGGCGTGGGCGCGTTTGTCGGCATCGGACATTTGCGCAGCGAGGATGGCCTGAAATTTTTGCTCCGTCATGCCCGGGCGGGCGAGGACGCGAGCGCGCTGTTGTTCTGGGCGGGCGCTGACGCAGAAGGTGACGTGGCAGCGTTGGTCGCCGCCGGTTTCAAACAAGAGCGGGATATCGAGGACGAGATAGCGGCGGCCGGCGGCCAAGGCGCGGGCATGTTTTTTGCGCTCCTCCTGCTGCACGAGCGGGTGGAGGATATTTTCTAAGACGCGGCGACGTTCCGGCTGGTCAAAGACCAGCGCGCCGAGCGCCTGGCGGTCTATACCGTGCGGGCGTAGGGCGGTGGGGAATTCAGCGACCACGGCCGGCACTGCGGCGCCGCCGGGCGCCAGCAGGCGATGCACGGCGGCATCCGCGCTATGCACGGCGCAGCCCATTTTACGCAGCATGGCCGCCGTGGTGCTTTTGCCCATGCCGATGGAACCGGTGAGGCCGATGACGATCACGCGATGCCCGCCAGGACGAAGCGGCGCAATTCAGCATCTACCGGCGGGGCAATGCCGAACCAGTGACGGAAACTTTCCTGCGCTTGATAGAGCAGCATACCGAGGCCGTCTATCACTTGGCGGTCGGCCTGTGCAGCCGACTGGAGCAGGCCGGTCATCAGCGGGCGATAGACAAGATCGCAGACGGCAGCGTCACGCGGCAGGTCGGACAGCGGCAGGTCAAAATCATCTTGGCCGTTCAGGCCGCAGCTGGTGGTATTGATGAGCAGCGAGACGTCCGGCAAATGCTGCGGCCATTCTGTCCAAGGGATGAGCTGGATGTTGCCGCCGAAATGCTGCGCCAGGGTTTGGGCGCGGGCGGGGGAGCGGTTGGTGAGGTAAATCTGCCGGCAATGCGATTGCTGCAGCGCCGCAAGCACGGCGCGAGCGGCACCGCCGGCGCCCAGTACCAGGGCGGAGCCGGCGCTCAGATCATGACCGGCGGCTGTGACGCTAGCGGCGAAGCCGAAAGCGTCGGTGTTCGCGCCCCATAATTTGCCGTCAGGTTGCACCAGCACGGTGTTGACGGCGCCGATTTGGGCGGCGACGGGATCAATAATGTCCAACAGTTTGAGCAACGGCTCCTTGTGCGGGATGGTGACATTGACGCCGCGGCAGCCGAGATGGGGCAGGGCTTTGATGGCGTCCGGCAGTTGTTCGGGCGGCACGGGCAGCGGCAGATAGACGGCATCAAGATTATGTTGCGCCAGCCAGAAATTGTGCAGGCGCGGGGAGAGCGAATGTTTGATGGGCATCCCCATCACGCCAAGCCAGGCGGTGTGACCGGAGATCATGGCGCGGGTTCTCCCGTTTGGCCGGATTGCTGCAGTTTGCGGCGCGAAAGCAGCATCATGATTTCGGCGGCGGTTTCTTCGATGGAGCGGTGGGTGACGTCTATCACCGGGCAGCCGAGTTTGGTGAAGAGGCGACGCGCCGCCTGCACTTCCTCGCGCACTTTTTCCGGGTCAACATAGTCGGCATTCTTATCGCCGTGCAGCAGCTTGAGCCGCGCCAGGCGGATTTCCACCAAGGTATCGGGCGATTTGGTCAGGCCGATGATTAGCTTATCGGCGAAGGCGCCCTGCCGTTGTTCCAGCGCAGGCGGCAAGGCGCAGCCGGGCACGATGGGGACATTGGCGGCGCGGACGCCGCGGTTGGCGAGATAGAGGCAGGTGGGGGTTTTGGAGCTGCGCGAGACGCCGAGGATGACCACGTCGGCTTCCTGCAGATGGTCGGCGCTTTGGCCGTCATCCAGCGCCATGGCGTAATCCATGGCAGCGATGCGAGCGAAATATTCTTCGTTCAGCACATGCTGGCGGCCGGGCTGATGCGCGTGGCGACGGCCGAGAAATTCATCCAAAGCCTGCATGACGGGATCGAGAATTGCTAGGCTGGGGATATCATGCTGGCGGCAGAAATTTTCCAGCTCGTGGCGCAGCTCGTCATCAACGAAGGTATAGAGCACGAGACCGGGCATTTGCTGGATGGCGTCTGTCACCAGGCGCAGCTGGCGCGAGGTGCGGACGAGATTCCAGAAATATTCCTGCACGGGGACATTATCGAACTGAACCAAGCAGGCGCGGGTGACGGCGTTGATGGTTTCGCCGGTGGCGTCTGACACTAGGTGGATATGGCGGGTGGGTGGTGATGCTGGGTTATTCATGCGGGGAGGTTAGCAAAATGTTGATAAGTGGCCAATGCCGGAAAAAGGCGTTTTTTATCCCTGATCTGCTTTTTATATTCTGAGAAACATTCCCTTGTTAGCCGCTGTTGTTAGAAGGGGTGTGAGAAATGTGGAATGTGGGGAGAAAAACAATGCCCGTAATTCACATTTTGCAGGAGGCCGGAAAATACGCGTTGCGACGTAGTTTGATGCGGTTTTATACCGGCAGAAAAGATCGTGAATTTTGTTGTTGGCTGTGCGCGGTTTTGGGCAACGGTTTTTCCCCGCTATCCCCAGCACCAACCTTTTTCAAATACTTAGAATAAGATTCTTTTTATGGAAGAAAAAGAAAATCACGATGCATTGCTTGAGGTGGTCAGTTATAAGCGGCCATGGATAAAAAATTAGTGAAGACGTTGCAGAGAGAGGTTCAAGCGGTGCCGCCCGTGTGGCTGATGCGCCAAGCCGGGCGTTATTTGCCGGAGTATCGAGCGCTAAGGGCAAAGGCAGGAAGTTTTTTGGATTTGTGTTTTAATCCGGCTTGGGCGGCCGAAGTGACGTTGCAGCCGGTTGAGCGGTTTGAGGTGGATGCGGCGATTATTTTTGCGGATATTTTGCTGATACCACAGGCGTTGGGGTTTAATTTGCGGTTTGAGGAAGGCGAAGGGCCAAGGCTTGATGCGTTGATGAGCAGTGCCGTGCTTGAAGGCAGGACGATGAGTGGTGAGATTAGCGCTGTCTATGAGGCGCTAAGGTTGGTGCGGCGTGATTTGGCTGATGATAAAGCGCTGATTGGGTTTTGCGGCGCGCCTTTTACGGTGGCGTGTTATATGGTGGCGGGCGGCGGCAGTAAGGATTTTGCTGCGTTACAGGATTTTATCAGAAGGGATCGGAAAGATTTCATTCGCGTGTTGACGTTGTTGGCGGATTATTCGGCAGGGTATTTATGTGAACAGATCGCGGCCGGCGCTGATGTGGTGCAGATTTTTGACAGTTGGGCGGGTTTGATCGCGGCGGATAATTGGCAGGATTTCGCGGTGGCGCCGGTGCGGCGGATCGTGAACGCGGTACAGGCGCGATATCCGCAAGTGCCGATTATCGGGTTTCCGCGGGGCGCTGGGGCGCGTTATGCTGGATATGCGGCACAAGTGGGGGTGCAGGGGTTGGGGGTTGACCAAGAGGTTGCGGTGGCGACGATGCGGCAATTGCAGGCGGAGGTGGTGGTGCAGGGCAATCTGGCGCCGGAGATTTTGGTGCAGGGCGGTGCGGCGATGGCGCAGGCCGCGCGGCGTATCAAGGATGGGCTGGCCGGCAAACCCTATGTTTTTAATCTCGGGCATGGGGTGTTGCCGCAGACGCCGCCTGAACATGTGGCCGAGCTGGTGCGGCTGGTGCGGGCGCCATGATGCGGGAGAAGCGGAAAATCGCCGTGGTGCTGTTCAATTTGGGCGGGCCTGATGGCCAGGAGGCGGTGCAGCCGTTTTTGGAAAATTTGTTCAATGATCCGCGTATTTTGCGAGTGCCGGGGTTTATCCGGCCGTGGCTGGCGCGGCGGATCGCGCGTAAGCGGACGCCTAAGGCGCAAAAGATTTATCAGCAGATGGGCGGCGGGTCGCCGATTGTGTCGAACACGCAGGCGCAGGCCGAGGCGTTAAGCGCGTTGCTGGCTGATGACGGGCTGGTTAAGGTGTTTGCGTGTATGCGTTACTGGCACCCGCGGGCGGCGGAAGTGGTGCGCGAAGTGGAAGCGTTTGCGCCGGAGCAAATGGTGCTGCTGCCGCTCTATCCGCAATATTCCACCACGACCAGCGCGTCCTCGGTGGCGGAGTTCTGGGCGGAAGTGCAGGCGTTGGATGGCGATTTGCATCGGCGCTGGCAGGAGGAGCTGCAGGTTCGAACGGTGTGCTGTTATCCGACACAGGACGGTTTCATCGCGGCGCAAGCCGAGGCGGTGAAAATGGCTTATCTGCAGGCGCGGCAGTTTGGCAAGCCGCGGCTGTTGCTGTCGGCGCATGGGTTGCCGGAAAAAATCGTGAAGGCCGGCGATCCGTATCAATGGCAATGCGAGGCGACGGCCAAAGCGCTGGTTAAACTACTCGATATACCCAATCTTGATTGGGTTAATTGCTATCAAAGCCGCGTCGGGCCGCTGAAATGGATTGGGCCGGCCACCGAGGATGAGATTTTGCGCGCCGGGCGCGACAAGGTGCCAGTGGTGGTGGCGCCGATTGCTTTTGTTTCGGAACACTCCGAAACTTTGGTTGAGCTGGATATTGAATATCGGGAGCTGGCCGAGGAAAAAGGTGTGCCTTATTTTGCGCGGGTGCCGACGGTGAGCGTGATGACGGATTTTATCGCCGGCTTGGCTGATGTGGTGCGCGCGGCGCTGCGGAGCGAGCAGCAACTGATTTGTCCGGGCGGGCAGAGGCTGTGTCCGAAGGGGTGGCGCGATTGTCCGGCTAAAAATGCCAGTAAAGCGGCTTGAGAGGCGTTGAGGATTTTTCGCAAGATTTGACGAGCGGCGCGCTATCATGGAGCTTCGAGGGGATAGAGGGATGGCCACGCGTTTTAGTTTGCCTTATTGGTATGATCTGCACGCGCATTTTCGGCAGGATGCGTTGTTGCCGGCGATGGTGGCCGAGCATGTCCGCATGGGCTGCGCCGGGACGGTAGCTATGCCCAATACCAAGCCGCCGGTGGCTTGTATTCGGGCGGAGGAGGAGACAGCGACGGCGTGGAGCCTCGAGCGTTATCGGGGGGATTTGCGCGCGGCTTGGCCGCAGGCCAAGGCGCTCATCGTGCCGTTGTATCTGACAGCGGCCACGACGCCGGCGATGATCGCGGATGGCGCCGGCAGCGGGTTGCTGCAGGCGGCGAAATATTATCCGCCGCATGGTACGACCAACTCTGAACATGGCGCGGCGTTCAAGGCTTATGCCGCCAATGGCGTGTTCGCGGCCATGGCGGAGCATGGCATTGTGTTGTGCGTGCATGGCGAGCGGCACGGGCTGCAGGGCGAAGGCTATTTTGGGCGCGCAAGCAATGCCGAGGAGATTTTTTATCGCGAAGAAATGCCGTGGCTGGTCACGACGTTCCCCAAGCTGAAAGTGGTGTGCGAGCATGTGACCACCAAAGTGGCGGCTGATTTTGTGCGGCAGAGCGGCGCCAATGTAGCCGCCACCGTGACGCCACAACATTTGCTTTATACGGTGGGGCATTTGCTGCAGGGCTGCAAATATCATTTGTTCTGTCTGCCGGTGGTCAAGTTTGACGAAGATGTGCAGGCCTTGCGGCGGGCGGTGACTGACCCGGGTAATCGTAAATTCTTTGCCGGCACGGATAGCGCGCCGCATACGGTCAAGGCAACGGCGTGCGGTTGCGCCGGCGGCTGTTTTACGGGCGGAATCGCGCCGCAGCTTTATGCCGAGGCCTTTGTTCAGGCCGGGGTTGATCTGGGGCTGAGCGCTGGGCAAGCGATCTTTCAGCGATTTTTGTGTAGCAATGGCGCGGCGTTTTATGGGCTGCCGGTGCCGGAGGAGCGCTTCACGCTGAGTCAGGAGTCGCAGGAAGTATCTGTGTTGCACACGCCGGCCGGCAGCATCACGCCGTTGCCAGTCGGAATGCTGGCGCAGCCGGCCGATAAGGCGATGCTGAGTTGGCGGCTTACGCTTTAGGTTTTTGCGGCACTGGCGCGGTCAGCAGGCGGACGCCGCTTTCGGCGAACATGGTCGCGGCGGCCTGCATACTGCGCTGATATTTGCGCTTGAGTTTGGGATAGGCTTGTTTGGCGCCGGCCGGCACGCAGACCAATTTAATGCCGGCCTGAATCAAATCATGGGCGCAGGTGTGGCAGGGGTCGAGCGTGGTGTAGAGCCGGCAGCCAGCGAGGCTCGTAAGGCCGTGTTTTGCCCAGCGGCGCTGTGCTGAGGCCAGCGCGTGTTTTTCCGCGCACATGAACCAGAGGCTTTTTTCGCCGTGGCGCAGGCGTTGCGGGGTGAGGGCGATGCTGTCCGGCGGGGCGTTGGCGCCAGAGCCGAGCCGTTCTTGGCCATCCGGCGTGGTGACAATGGCGCCGACGCGGACGCTGGGGTGCGGGCTGCGTTGCGCGGCCTTGGCGGCAAGGCGGAGCCAACGGTCATGTTGGGTCGGTCGTTGGCGGCGCGGTGGTGCTTTAGCCATGTCTTGTCCAAAGTTGGACAGACAAGGCTAGGGGGCAAACTTTGCCAAGGGGTTAATGCGGTGGTCGCGGTTTAATGCACTTCTTCCAAGGTCACTGGCTTGCCGGTGGCGGGCAGCAGGCGCACGGCATAGGGCGATGTCAGCACTTGAGAGACTGGATCCTTAAAGCCGGGGCGCTTGATGCGGTAGGTAACGACGCGCTTAGCGGCGTCTTCCCGCACATCGAGGAATTCCACGCTGTAACCGCCGGTACGTTTTTGGCCGACAAAAACGGCGACGGCCACGGTATCAGCCGGCAGCGTGTGCGGCGCGGGCTGGCCGATGCGTGTCCAAATCTCCTGCCAGGAAGGTTCTTCTGTCGCCACCGTGGTGTGGCGCTCCAGGGCGGCGGCTGTGGCGCTGCCCTGCCACTCCGCCACGTCATCGGCCATGACGCAGGCGGGCGTTAGCGACAATAAAGCGGCCAGCAGGAGTTTTTGCATCGGGCATCTCGCTCACTATGGTTGCGCCGCGATTATCCGCCGCCTGCCGCAGCAGGTCAAGCGCTGGGTGATAGATGTATGACAAACGCCGCCGGCTTTCGCCGGCGGCGTTGGCAGTGTTGGTCGTTTAACCTAAAGTCTTGACTGACGCGGCTTGCTTGGCGCGACGCAGGGCGTCGTGGCGGGCGTTGCGCTCGCGGGCAGCGGCGTGGACTTCCAAGGTGCGCTGATGCGCCGCTTCCGGCGATAATTTGGGCACGGTCACTTCCATGGCCCAGCCGCCTTGTGCGACAAAGAAGGTCGTGGTGGCGGCCGGCGTTGGCGCGCTGCTGGCCGGTTTTAGGTCGGCTAGAGTTTTAGTGGCAACAAAACCAGCACCTGTCGTTTCCCCTGCCGCGTCGGCAAAGGGCTTGTTACTGCTCATTCGTTCCTCCTCCCAGGATTGAATGAGGTGATGGTAAAGCAAGGATACCGGCCTTGGCAAGCTGTCCATGACCAAAAATAGTTGCGCGGCGGTTTGTCGCTGAGTGACAAAAGGCGCAATTTGGTTTAGGCAAGGCGTTTGCATTGTTTGCAAGGAAAATAGAAACATGTTCAAGCCGATTCGCTGGGTCAGCAACGATCTGGGTATTGATTTTGTCGCCAAGCGTTGGGTGGCCTTTGGGGTGACGATAGCCCTGGTAGTGGTGACGGTCATCGCCTTGGCCTGGCAGGGGCTTAACCTCGGGATTGATTTCAAGGGGGGGATTCTGCTGGAGGCCAAGGCGCCGCAGGCGGTGGATATTGGCGCGCTGCGCAACGATTTGGCGACGCTCAATCTGGGCGATGTGTCCTTGCAGGAATTCGGCAGCAAGCAGGATGTGCTGATCCGGATTCAACGCCAGGATGGCGACGAAGCCGCGCAGATGGCGGCGATTGAGCGGGTGCGGCAGAAAATGGGCACGCCGTATGAATATCGGCGCGTCGAGGTGGTGGGGCCGACAGTGGGCAATGAATTGTTCCGCGCCGGTTTGTGGGCGACGCTGATCGCCATTCTGGCTATTTCGCTTTATGTGGGGTTTCGCTTCGAGTGGCAGTTCGGCGTGGCGGCGATGCTGGCGACCGTGCATGATGTGTTTGTCACCGTGGGGCTGTTTGCCGTGCTGCAGTTGGATTTCAACCTGACGGCGGTGGCGGCGCTGCTGACGCTCGCCGGCTATTCCATCAATGACACGGTGGTGGTGTTCGACCGGATTCGCGAGACGCTGCGACGGCATAAGGCGCCGGATTTGCGCAGCGTGATCAATGACGCGGTTAACCAAACCTTGTCGCGCACCATCATGACGGCGGGAACGACGTTGCTGGCGCTCATTCCCTTGCTGTTGTTCGGCGGCCATGCGCTACTGAATTTCTCCCTGGCCTTGACCTGGGGGGTGCTAGTCGGGACTTACTCCTCCATCTATGTCGCCGCCTCCCTGCTGCTTTATATGCCCCCGCTGCGCCAGTTTGCCGGGCGGGGCGGGCACGCGGCTGAACGGCCGGCCTGAAACTAATTTTTTGCTTGGGAATCACGGGATTCCCCTGTAGAGGGTGGGTGTGCCTGCAACAAGACATGAGCCCCTTCGATGACAGAGAGGGTCACGTATACTGAAGTTCAACCAGGTTCCACCCCACCTCAGGCCGAAGGCCTAACCCTTGCCATCCGTACCGATGCGCGCCATGCGGTCGGGTCGTTACGGCGCAATCTTGTTCCCCATCTCGAAAGCGACATGGCGCGCGCCGCATTCGGCACGACCTCCCAGGAGGTGACCCGTCCGCTGACGTCCGAAGGTTTGGCAAAACAATTGCTGCACCAGCAATATCAGAGCTGGGGTCGGAAAGTTCTGGGGGCGTTTGCCGACTGCCTCGATTATAGCAAATATGGTATTACCGAACCGCAGCAACAAAGGCTGGCGGTGCATTTTTATGATGCACGCAGCCTCGCGGATGATGCCGTGGCGAAGGGTGCCCAGTTCGTGCAACAGCGCTATGGCACCAGCAAGCCAACGATTTTCGTGACCTTGGACGACATGATCGAGCAGCGTGCCGGACAGAATTGGGGCGAGGTGGCGTTTTCGCGGTTGTTCAGCGCGGACGGCAAGCAGCAGCTGGATTATGTGGGGCGGCCGGGACGGCCGGCGCTGGATCAGCAGCTGGACATGTTGCGCCAAACAACGCAAGCCGCGGCGGGCAATGGATCACCGGTGCCAATCGTGTTGGTGGAAGATAATGTCCGGCACGCCAAGATGCTGAACTGGGTGATTGAGAAGATGGAACGCGGCGGTGTGTTGCAGCATGGCACTCCGGCGGCCATTGCCACGTGCTTCAGCATGGCGGACGCTAAGGAACGCGACGGTATTCAATACCAAGGCAAGCCGGTGCCGGTGATTGCCAGCGTGGATTATGGCAACGCCAAGGTTGATGTGATCACGCCGCGCGATATGTTCTTCGACGGCCTTGTCGTGCAGACCAAGCATGGCGGCATGGGGCGTTTGCCCGGCGTGTTCCTGGACGATGAAACGCTGGTCACGCGTTTCAAGATCCGGCCAGAGAAAACCGCTGAATTCCGCGAGCGGGTAAATGACGCCAATGTCGCGTTCTGCGCCCATGTGGATAATGCCATCGGCAAAAAAATGCCGGTCAGCTGGTTCACGGGCAGCGAACCGATTTGCCAGGTGACCGGCGCGCAGCCGGAGCGACCCATGGTGGCGCTGCTGCAAGGGCTGAAGCAGTCACTGGCGGGGCAAAGCGCCGTGCCGAATGAGGGAACATGAGCAACACGTCACCACGTCCAATCATTATTGACTGCGATACGGGGCGCGACGACGCCTTGACGCTGGCGGTTGCCGTCAAGCAGACGGCGGCGCCGCTGGTTGGCGTGGTGACATCCTACGGCAATGTGCCGCTCAAGCAAGTGACGGAGAATACGGCGCGGGTGCTGGCGCTGCTGGGGAAAGAGGATATTCCCATTCTGCCGGGCGCCGCGCAGTCCAGCCAGCCGGAGCTGGCGGCCGACTTATTGGCCAAGCGTCATGCCAGCATGGGCAATGGCTTGTGCAATCTCGAGCTGCCGCCGACCGACCGCACATTGCGCCCGCCGATGACGCCGGAGACCTTGGCGCGGAATCTGGAAAAGCTGGCCAAGCAACATGGCCCGTTGGATTACGTGATCATCGGTCCTGCCACCAATTTCGCGGCTGTCGCGGATGTTTTGGGCGCGAAGCTGCCGCAGGTGGTCAACAGCGTGACGATGATGGGTGGCAAGCTGGGCAAATTGTGGGACGAAGTGCCGGGCGGCGCCGATTTCAACATCGCCTGCGATCCCAAGGCGGCGCAGCGGGCGATGCGTTCAGGGGTGCCGGCGCGGCTGGTGCCGATGAATGTCACCTGGCCGATTGCGCTCGGTGTGCCGGAACTCGAGACGTTGAAGCCGGTGGACAAGACAGCGGCGTTCGCGAAAGAGCTGATGCTGGCGCAGGCGCGGCATTTCGCGCCGGACAATATGTTCAGGTTTCATGATCCCAGCGTGTTGATCGCGATGGGGCGGCCGGCAGGCTTCAAAAACGAAAGCATCAGCGTCAACCAAACGCCGGGTGCGGATTTCGGGCGGGTGAAGAGCGATGCGGCGGGGTTGCCGGTGCAGGTCTATCAGGCCGAACCGGGACAGAAGGCGGCGTTTTTGGCGCAGATGCTGCCGCTGATCGGGCTGGACGCGTCAGGGTTGGCGCAGCAATTGAATCAGCAGCAAGGCGGCGGCCAAAAACGGCGTGAAATGCAAATGCGGCCGGGCGGCGCCGCGCCAGCGGGTCAGGCCGAGCCAAACTAGACCCGGCCACGCGGCCAGCGCCCACGCCCAGAGAACGGGCACAACACCAAAGGCCAAAGCGGCGACGGCCGACCATTTGGCATCACCCAGTCCGATAGCGTCTTGGCCGCGCCAGCGATACCAGAGTTCGTTGACGCCCCAGATTAGCGCGCCGAGGGTGAGGGCGGCCGACAGTGGGGTCAGAATCTGGGCGATTGGTGACAGGTGAGGCTTGATTTGGGTAGTCAGAACGCAAGAGTTAAAAGCTAGGGCAAAACCGACGAGTAGGTATTTATCCGGTATGCGACCGGTGCGGCCATCTATCCATGCCGTTAGAAGCAACATTAATGCGGCGCCAGCGAGGCAAATCCGGCGCAGTATTTCCGGTTCGGCCAGCATTAACCGGCGACGCAGCTGGCGCCGGCGCTGCCGCTAGGGAAGGTTATCCAGATGATGAAACTTTGTACGCTGCCATTGGCGTCATAAGCGCTTTCCTGCGTGGTGAATTTGGCGGCGGCGCGACGGATGCCGTTACGCACGGACGGGTCGGCGGGCGAGGCCGGCGTGATGCGGATGCAGCGGCCGCCGCCGGTGGCGGCATAATCATAATAAGTCCAGCCATTGAAGCCGGTGGGCGGCGGCGCCAATTGGTTGGGGCGGGCGCCGGTCCAAAGATTATCCTGGCCGGTCGGATCGCCCGGGCAGGTCACGGCGGTGACCAGGGTGCCGGTTTCGTCTCCCACCGGATAGGCGCCACGGATCATCTGGCATTCGCTGAATTTGCTGCGGATGAGATTGGCTTGGGACGACAAGACGGCGGTGATGGTGTCTTCGCGCGCGGCGCCGCCCATGTTGGAGGAGTCGCTGGCCATATAGGCGGCGAGGATGCCGAGCAAAGCCAGGACAAAGAGAATGGGGCCGATGGCGATGCCGCTGTCAGGCGGCAGGCGAGAAGTGGGCTGCATGGTGCTAGGTTATAGGTTTGCGCGGCGGCTGCCAAGTCAGGCGGCGGTGGCCTGGCCGGCAGAACCCATATCGGCGCAGGCCTGGGCGACGCGCGTCGCCATGCCGTCCACAGCCTTGGCGCCCCAGGCGCGGGGGTCGAAATGCTTCTTGTTCGGTACGCCGGCGGTCAACACTTCGGCTTGGGTTTTCAAGACATGTTCATAGACCGGGCGCGAATATTCCAGCTGGCATTCGGTATCCACATTCATTTTGACGACGCCGTTCCGCACGGCGGTGGCGATTTCCTGTTTGCTGGAGCCGGAGCCGCCGTGGAAGACAAAGCCCTTGAAGTGCGGGTCTTGCTTGGCCTCGACCAACAAGTCGGCCAGAATTTCCGGCTTCAGTTTCACTTCACCGGCCTTGGCGAGGCCGTGGACATTGCCGAAGCTGGCGGCGATGGTGTAGTTGCCGCCGACTTTCTTGAGTTCATCGCGCATCGCGGCGATTTGCGCGGGCGAGGAATAGGAGGCGTTGCCGGCCAGGCCGTCTTCGACGCCGCCGGTTTCGCCGATCTCGGTTTCCAGCACGATGCCAAGCGGCACGAGTTGTTTCAGGTAGGCGGCGGCGACGCGGATATTGTCCGGCAAGGGGTCATGCGAGCCGTCATACATCATGCCCTGGAAGAGCGGTTGATCGCCATGGCGTTGGCGTGCGGCGCAATCAGCGATCAGGCCGTCGAGAAAGGGCAAATCCTTGGTTTCGCAATGGTCGGTGGTGATGGCGATGTTCACGGCTTTGCCGCGGGCATAGCGGGCGGCGTATTCGGCCAGCGCCAGGGCGCCATCCACCGCGCCGATGGAGGAAATTTTTTTGGCGGAAGAAATGGAGATTTGCACGATGCCGTCCGACTTGGCTTGCTCAAAACCGTTCACGGCGGCGCGGATGCTTTCCATGTTGGAGCAGTTGATGGAGGGGAAGCCGTAACCCTTGTCCTTGGCGCGGGCGAGCATGGCGGTGAATTGAGCGGGCGAGACCAGGGGCATGGTAGATCCTTGCGGTTTGGTTCAAATCATTGCGGTTATAAAGTTTCCGCCGGTTGCTGCAGACTAGTATGCCGGCCGGCGCACGGCAACCATGCTGTAAGGCTTGAGTCGGAACTAAAAACTATGTGTCTCTGGCAGTATTGATCCAGAAATAGTTAACGGTATTGCGCAAACTACCGTCAACACGCCTGCTATCCTGTCCAGGATTATAGCCGCGGATCAACCGGCTCGCTTTCCAGCGCCAGGACGCCAAACACGGCTTCATGCACGCGATAAAGCGGGTCATGCGCCACGAAGCGTGATAGGGCTTCATAGCCCAGCGCATATTCGCGCAACGCCAGAGACCGCTTTAGGCCGAGGCCGCGCTTGCGCAACCGTTCCATATTCTCGGCCACCGTATATTCCGGGCCGTAGATGATGCGCAGATATTCGCGTCCGCGGCATTTGATGCCGGGCTGAATCAAGCCTTTCTCGCCCATCACGGTAAAAGCGAGCGGCTTGACCACCATGCCTTCACCGCCCTTGGCCGTCATCTCCGTCCACCAGTCTGTGGCCGCTGTGACCGTGTCCGGCGCTTCCAGATCAACCAGTTTATAAGAGGTATCGCGGAAGAATTTTGGATCAGCCGCGCAGAGTTCAGCAATCCGGTTCATGTGCCACAGATGATCGCGCTCCAGGTTGAACGAACCTTCGGACGCTAGAATATGGAACGGCGCCAGCTTGTAATCATCGTGCGAGCGGATTGGCCAGCAATAGCGGCGATAGGCGTCGCGGTAGAGCTGGGTGAGGCCGAAACGCTCGTGGAATTTTTCGTAAAGCGCCGCCGCGCCGTCAATCTGCGTCGCAGCCTGTTTGAGTAAAATGCTGGCCTCACCCAAAACTTTATAGGCCGCCGCTGCGACCGGCGCATATTGCTGCTCCAGCAAGCCTTGCGCCTTCGCTGACCACGGCATGAGTTCGCAATCCAGGCAATACCAATCCGTCCGGTCTTGCTCCCACCAGCCCAGTTTGGTCATGGCGGCGGCGATGCGCTGCAGGAACGCGGTTTCCAGCGCCTTGTCGTTGAAGAAGCTGCGTCCCGTGCGCGTGTAACACGCGCCGATTTCATCGGTATTGATGTTGAAGCGTTTCCGCGCCGCCGCATTGTCGCGGCAGATCACCACGATGGCGCGTGACCCCATATGCTTTTCTTCGCAGATGAGTTTGCTCACACCTTTAGATTGGTAGAAGCTGAATGCTTCGTCCGGATGCTCCAGCAGCTCCGGCCGTCTGCTGGTCTCCGTCGGCGCCATGGTGGGCGGCAGATAAATCAGCCAATGCGGGTCAATGGCGAAGCGGCTCATCACCTCCAGCGCGGCGATGGCGTTTTCTTCCCGCACCGTGATGTTACGGTGGAGTTTGGTGGCGATGATGCGCTTGCCGATGACATCATTGATGTCCAGCACGTCATGGCCGCGCTCGTCCGGCGGCGGCGCCAGCGGCTTGGCCGGCGTGCAATAAACCCGCGCGGCGGGCACGGCAACGGTTTCGCGCTCCGGATAGCGTAGCGCCGTCAACTGGCCGCCGAACACGCAGCCCGTGTCAATATCGATGGTGTTGTTGATCCATTCCGGTTCCGGCACCGGCGTGTGGCCATAAACCACTAAAGTCGCGCCGCGGTAATCCCGCGCCCAGGGGTAGCGCACGGGCAGGCCAAATTCATCAATCTCGCCGGTGCTTTCGCCATACATGCAGAAATCGCGGATGCGCGGCGAGCCGCGGCCGAGATATTTTTCTTTGATGCCGGCATGGGCAACCGCCAGTTTGTTGCCGTCAAACACATAATGGCTACGCAGCTCGTCAATGAATTGCACGATTTGTTGCTTGAACGTGTCGCTTTCGCCCGCAAGCTGCGCCAGTGACTCCGCCAAACCATGCGCGATTTTGACATCGCGCCCTTGTAAGGCACGTTTCAGCTTGTCGTCATGATTGCCGATGACGCAGAAGCCCGCCCCGCTGGCGACGATAGCCATAACCAGGCGCAGCACCTGCGGCACGGCCGGGCCGCGATCCACCAGATCGCCGACGAAAATCAGCTTGCGGCCATCGGGGTGCGTCACGCGCGGCGTCTCGCCCGGCTCGATGCTGTAGCCCAATTTATCCAGCAGCAGCACCAGCTCGTCATAGCAGCCATGCACATCGCCGATGATGTCGAACGGCCCGGTTTCGTGGTTCAGATTGTTCCACAGCCGTGTGCGCTCGATGACCGCATTGTCAATCTCCGCCACGGTGCTGAGGATGGTG
>CAZBSB010000026.1:0-16366 GCA_964494535.1 uncultured Rhodospirillales bacterium | reverse complement strand
GATCACCAACGTACGCGTCCACGACAACGGCGCGAACGGGCTCGTGGTGCTGTCGAACTTCGCCGTCTACCGCTACCGGCGCGGGGCGTCGCACCTCTTCACCGGTGAGTACCGGCATCTACTGGTGCGGGCCGCAGACGGTGCGTTCCGCATCTGGGAGCGCCGAGCCACACTGGACTGCGAGGAACTGCGGCCACAAGGCAAAGTCAGCTTCATTCTGTGAGGACCCAAATCGATCGGCCAGGCGGCCGCGGAGGTGAATTCTGTTGCGTGTAGCCAATGTTGGTGACCGGTTGACTCTGGTGGTCGATGGTGGCGGCATCGATGTCGAGAAGGCCAGCAACGGCGCCTTTTCGGCCGATCCGGCTGCCGTCTACGAGCGGTGGACTGAGTTCCGCCGGTGGGCGGACTCCGGCGTCGACTTCCCCGCCGACCCTATCGACGAACAGAGCCTGGGAGCGCCGTCACCGAGGCCGCGTCAGGTGTTCTCTATCGGTGCCAACTATCCCGACCACGCAGAGGAAGCCGACTTCACCCTGCCCGAGGTCATGGAGGTCTTCTCGAAGTTCCCCTCCTCGATCGCCGCGCCCAACGTGGACGTTCCGTTGCCGAAGCCGACGGTCGACTGGGAAGCTGAACTGGTCGTCGTCATGGGGACAGTGGCACATCGAGTGACCGAGGACGAGGTCTGGAACCACGTTGCCGGTGTGATGGCGGGCCAGGATTATTCGGAACGCGACCGGCAGATGGCCGCTAGCCAGTGGGGTCTGGCCAAGTCCTATCCGGCCTTCGGTCCGACCGGGCCGTGGTTGGTGACGCCGGACGAACTTCCCAACCCCGACGACATCCGCATCACCTGCTGGGTCAACGGTGAGCAGGTGCAGCAGGCTCGCACCTCGCGGATGATCTACTCGGTTCCGGCCATCGTCGCCGAACTGTCGGAGTTCTGCACCCTCTATCCCGGCGATCTGATCTTCACCGGCACCATGGCCGGCGTCGGCTTCATTCGCAAACCACCCCGCTATCTGGCCCCGGGCGACATCGTCGAAACCGAAGTCGAAGGGGTCGGACGGATGCGGAACCAGATGGTGTCGGGCGAGGTCCGTTAGATGCCCGGAGCCAGGGTGATGCGACGTTGGCACGACGCGGCGCAGGCACGGGAATACCGCGAGGCCGGTATCTGGGGTGACAAGACCATGCCCGAGCTGTTCGATCAACACGTCGCAGCACACCCCGAGAAGCTGGCGGTGATCGACGGTGAAGTCCGATGGACCTACGGCGAATTAGCCGATCTCACCCAGCGCGGCGCCCAGCTCCTGCTGAATCTGGGCGTTCGTCCCGGTGACCCGGTCGCCGTGCAGGTACCCACCTGCGCTCTGTTGCCATTGATCAACCTGGCGGCCAACCGCATCGGCGCCTTCATGGTCGCGATGCCCACTCGGTGGCGCCGGGCGGAAGTGGGGTCACTGCTCGCCACGATCGGTGCGGAGGTGCTGATCAGTGTCGCTTGCGACCGGGATATCGACGTCCGGGCACTGCACGAGGAGCTGCGCCCGGAACTACCGGATCTGCGTGAAGTACTCTACGCGCGAACAGGTTCGGCGGGTTCGTTCGAATCGCGCGTGCGGGCCACCGCGCCGATCAACCCACGGACGGCACGCGAGCTGAGGCCCGACCCGGACCAGCCTGCGCACGTGATGTGTTCGTCGGGAACCACCGGCGTGCCGAAGGCCGGATTGTGGAGTGCCAACGACATGATTGCGTTCCTCGTCCGCCAGACAGCGCCGGCGCTCGAGCTGAACTCCAACGACGTGGCCGGCGCGATCGCGCCCGCCGGACAGGGTTCGACGGGATACATCTTCCCGATTCTGATGCCGCTTCTGGTCGGTGCCACCAGTGCCATGCTGGAGGACTGGAAGCCGCAGCCTGCACTGGATCTCCTTGCGCGCGAGCGGTGCACCTACGCCACCGCAATCCCGACCCAGCTGGTCATGCTGCTCGACCTTGATCTGGAGGCCGTGGACCTGTCGGCCTTCACCCGGTTCAACAACGCGGGTGCACCATTGCCGCCCCTGGTTGCCGAGGAGATCGAGCGGCGAATGGGCTGCCGGGTGCAGAACGTGTACGGGACCACCGACGGCGGTGTACCCACCATGACGACCATCGCCGACTCTGATTGGGCACGGTGGAACACCGTGGGCAAGGTGTGCACTGGTGAAGAGATTGAACTGCGAGCCCCGGACGGCACCGTGGTGGCACCCGGGGAGACGGGTGAGGTGTTCTGGCGCGGTGCCAACAAGACGTGGGGTTACCTGAACCAGCCCGACTATGACGACGCCAATTGGGATCCGCAGGGCTGGTACCGCTCCGGGGATCTGGGTTGCTTCGAGGACGGCTATCTGCGCATCGTGGGTCGAGCCAAGGACATGATTCTGCGGGGCGGCATGAACGTCTTTCCGTTCGAGGTGGAGACCGTGCTGATCAAGCATCCCGCCGTCACTGCGGTGGCGATCATCCCCGTCCCGGACGATCGGCTGGGCGAGCGGGCGTGCGCGGTCGTCGTGCCCACGGGAGAACCGCCGACGTTGAAGGATCTGACGAATTTCCTTGATACGCAGGGCCTCGCCAAGTTCAAGTTCCCCGAACAGATCGTGCTGCTTGACGAGCTGCCCACTAATCCGGGCGGGAAGGTCGACAAAGGCCGTCTACAGCAACTGGTCGCCGAGCGGACCCAGCCGGCCTGACCGGCTGATTCGTCCACAGTGGATCCGATCGCAGACATGGCACCGCAGAGCCGCATCCCGTATCTGGCTGCCGTCGATGCGCCGAGCGCGGTTGCCAAGCGCCTCACCGCTCTGCCCGACCTGAATGTGTTCAGACTGATGGCGCATGCGCACGGCTCCTTCGACGCCTGGCTCAGATTCGGCGGCAGCTTGCTCAGTGATCTCGAGCTGGACGACCAACTGCGCGAGCTGGCGATTCTGCGGGTTGCGCATCTGACACCGGGTGCTGAGTACGAATGGGTTCAGCACGAGGCGATCGCGCGGGAGGTCGGCGTCGAGTCGGCGCGGATCGCCGCGGCGCGATACGAAATCCCCGCAGAAGGCGACGACGTGCTGGTGCTGTCCTTCACCGAGCAGGTGGTCCTGCACGCGTCGCCCGACGACGAGACATTCACCGCCTGCGCGGCCCGCTTCAGCAGCCGCGAGATGGTGGAACTCATCCTGGTCATCGGTCAGTACATGATGCTGGGACGCCTGATGGCAACCGCGCGGATAGACATCGATCTCCCAACACATCTGGACCGATTGGTCCGCAAACCGAAAGGTCGAGATGGCTGACTACGAAGATATCCTCTACGACGTGACGGACTATGTCGCTACCGTCACCATCAATCGCCCGAAGTCTCTCAACGCCTTCCGGCAGACGACGCTGTTCGAGATGACGGCGGCGATCGAAGCGGCAGCCGCCGACCCGAAGGTCGGCGTCATCGTCATCACCGGAGCCGGGGACCGGGCCTTTTGCGCCGGTGGTGACGTCAACTCCGAGGCCGCCGGAGCACTCGAGAACCGTGGCGAAGCGGACCGCGGTCTGGAGAACTACGTAAAGGATCTCTACGCCGCGATCAGACAAAGCCTGAAACCCACCATCGCCCGGGTGAACGGATACGCGATCGGCGGCGGCAACCACATGGCCTATTTCTGCGACTTCACCATCGCGTCGGACCATTCAATCTTCGGCCAGAACGGACCGCGGGTGGCAAGCCCGGCTCAGAGCTGGCTCGTCTCCTACCTTGTCCGGGTCGTGGGAGCCAAGCGTGCTAGAGAGATGTGGTTCCTATGCCGTCGGTACTCGGCGGCCCAAGCCCTGGATTGGGGATTGGTGAACGCAGTGGTGCCGGCCGCCGAGTTGGACGCCGAAGTGCGACGGTGGGCGGACGAACTCCTGGCAATGAGTCCCACCGTGCTCAAGCTGCTCAAGATGTCCTTCGACGAGGAGTACGCGCCGATGCGTGAATACCAGGAGAAGGATTATCTGGCGCTGGTCAACCCCGGGTTCTTCGCGAATGGAGAGCAGACAGAGGGGGCGAACGCTTTCCTGGAGAAGCGCAGGCCGAATTTCGATGCGTGGCGATGATGCGGGGTGGACTGGGTCCGGTGAACCTCGAGATGCCTCATAACCCCAAGGTCGAGCCGACGGATGTTGCGGCAGAGGCGATCCCGCCGATAGCCGCGACCATCGCGCCCAGCCGAAGGTTCAGGGTGGCCTCGTCGCCGTAATCGCCCCGCCACGTGTGCAGCCGACGGGTCAGCAGCTGTAGCGAATACTCCTGGGTCATGCCGATCGCGCCGTGCGCCTGATGGGCGGCGCGGGTAGCCAGGCCTGCGCTGCGGTTCGCCACAGATTTCGTCGCAACGATTTCCAATGATGCCGGGCCGCTGATCGCGGCAACCGCGGCTCGCTGCACGCACAATTCCGTCAGCGCCGACACCTCGGCCAACTCGACGACGTGAGCCTGCACCGCCTGGAAGGCACCGATCGGCTTGCCGAACTGGACGCGCTGCTGCACATATTGATGGGTGAGATCGAGCGCCGCGCTGATTGCGCCTGCGATCTGTGCCGACCGAAGCAGTGCTCCCCGCAGCAGCAGCGCGTCGGCGTCCACACGGGATGGGTGGATGTCGACGTCGACATTGTCTGCGGTCACGGTGTCCCGCGGCATGCCGGCCAGGTCGGTGCCGGGAGTGATGTCAAGGCGGGCAGGGTCGATCGACACCACGTCGTTGCCGATCACCGCTACGACCCGCTGGGCGCTCCTCGCCCAGGGCACGTGCCCGGCACGCCCGGCCAGGCGGTTGCCGTCCAGCGATAGGCCGGCGGCGTCGGGTACCACACTGAGTGGGCCAGCGGGCACCATAACGTCCGCATTTGCCAGAAGCCATGCAGCCAGTGCTGTTTCGACCAGAGGAAGGGGCGTTGCGTAGCGACCCGTACCCTCGGCGACGGCAACCAGGTCCAGAAGCGATCCACCGGCACCGCCGAGCGACTCGTCGACGCCGATCAGCGGTAGACCGAGCTCCTCTGTTTCGGACCAAAGTCGAGGTGGCAGGCCGCCGTGTTCAACTCCGGCGACAACGTCGGCGGTGAATGTCTTCGAGAAATAGTCCCCCACCAGGCTGAGCAGTTCGGGGTCGGGGCCTGGGCGGGTAGTCATGCTCGGATCAACGCCTTCGCGATGATGTTGCGCAGAATTTCGGTCGTGCCGCCCCTGATCGTCCACGCAGGTCCGGTGAGAATGGCACGGGCCAACAAGGATTCATGCGGATCCGACGAATCAAGTTCGGGTGTGCGTCCGTAATGGCGCACGACGATGTCGATGCATTCCTGTTCGAACCGGGTGGCCATCTCCTTAACGATCGCCGCCTCGACGGCCGGCGACTCACCCCGGTCGACTGCCCGCGCGATCGAGAGTGACAGACCGTGAAAGGCCCAGCAGCGAGCCAGAACCGAACCGAGATCAGCTTGTTCCCAGGTGGTCAGCCGGCCAGAAGGGTGGGTTGCCCAGTGCTCCAGAACCGGCATCAGCGACATCCATCGATCCACACCGCCGCGTTCCAGGACAAGCTCGGCTGTGTTCTGCCCCCAGCCGGCTCCGATACTCCCCAACCGCATGGTGTCGGGGACGAAAACGTCGGAGAACGAGACTTCGCAGAAGTGCCGGGTACCGTCGATGAACGGAATCGGTGAGACTTTTAGGCCGTCGGTGTTGCGGTCGACGATGAACTGGGTCAGCCCGCCGTATCGCTCCTCGGAGGTGCGGAAGAGGCCGATCAGATGGGTGGCTTCGGTCGCTCCCGATGTCCAGATCTTGGTGCCGTTGATTACCCAGCCGGCGTCGATCTTCACGGCCTTGGTTCGTACCGACGCGAGGTCCGACCCGGCGTCGGGCTCGCTCATGCCGATCGCAAACGAGAGTTCGCCGCGGGCGATCTGGGGCAGGAAGAAGTGCTTCTGCTCAGGAGTGCCGTTGTTCGCGATGTTCGGCCCCGACTGGCGGTCGGCCACCCAATGCCAGCCGACCGGAGCGCCGACGGCGAGGAGTTCCTCGACCACGATCAGCCGCTCGACCGCTGAACGCCCGCCTCCGCCGTACTCTTCCGGTAGAGCCATTCCCAGCCACCCACGCGAACCGAGATCGCGGGAGAATGCAGGGTCGGTGTCACCTGCCATACCGAGGCCCAGGGGATAACTGCCGACCGGCAGTCGCTCTGATAGAAAGGCGCGAATTTCGTCCCGCAGCTGCAGTTCTTCGGCGCTCAACTCGGTGGCGTTCAACCTCACCGGGTCCATCCCCATCCTTCACAGATTCGTGACCACTGCGTCGTTCCGCCCAGAGTGTGGCTGATCGAATTATATGTATGTAATGTGCTGAATCTATCCTAAATGTCTTGTACCGTTGCTAGCCTGATGCCGGGCTGAGAGTCTGGGAGGTGGCGCTGTGCTGGATCGAGGGATATCTCCCGGGGTGACGCCACGAACGATGGCGGCAAGGTGGGGCGGTTGATGGCTTCGGCCAACAACTTCGTGAAGTCGGCACGCGCCCTCGGTGAGTTCTTCGCGATGTGTTTGGACACGTTCGTCCAGATGTTTCGCCCGCCGTGGGCCTGGCGGGAGTTCGTCATCCAAAGCTGGTTCGTGGCCCGCGTTTCGCTCGTGCCGACGCTGCTGTTGACCATCCCGTTCACGGTGCTGACCACGTTTACCGTCAATGTCCTTCTCGTTGAGATAGGTGCCGCGGACTTCTCCGGAAGCGGTGCGGCACTGGGCACCGTCACACAGACGGGACCGGTGGTGACGGTGTTGGTCGTTGCCGGCGCGGGGGCGACGGCAATGTGTGCCGATCTCGGTGCCCGCACCATCCGCGAGGAACTCGACGCCCTCCGGGTGCTCGGTATCAACCCGATTCAAGCACTGGTGGTACCCCGGGTATGGGCGGCCACGTTCGTTGCAGTGCTCCTTGCGTCGATCGTCATCATCACCGGACTGGTCGGCGGGTTCTTCTTCGCCGTCTTCTTCCAGCATGTGACGCCGGGCGCATTCGCGTCCGGTCTGACCCTGCTGATCGGTACTCCGCAAGTCATCATCGGACTCTGCAAAGCGCTGCTGTTCGGATTGGCGGCCAGTCTGATTGCCTGTTACAAGGGGATACACGTCGGCGGGGGACCGGCCGGGGTCGGTAACGCTGTCAACGAGACCGTGGTGTTCACCTTCATTGCACTGTTCGTCATCGATGTGATCGCGACCGCGGTCGGAGTGAAGGCGACAGCGTGACCCAAAGCGTCCCCAGTCGCATGCATCCGCGTCTCCGCCGAGTGCTCGCCAATCTGGCCAACGGCTGGAACAGACTCGGTGTCCAGACGCAGTTCTTCGGTTCGACGGTCAGGGGAATCTGGGATGCGTTAGTCCATTACCGGGTGGAATTGGTGCGGTTGATCGCGCAGATGAGCCTGGGTACCGGAGCACTCGCCGTGATCGGCGGGACAGTGGTCATCGTCGGGTTCCTGACGCTGTCGGCGGGTTCGCTGGTGGCGATTCAGGCTTACAGTCAGCTACAGGAGATCGGTGTCGACGCCCTGGCCGGATTCACATCGGCCTACCTCAACGTGCGCCTGATTGCTCCGCTGGTCGCCGGAATCGGTCTCGCAGCCACCATCGGCGCGGGCGCGACTGCGCAACTCGGCGCCATGCGTATCAGCGAAGAGATCGATGCGCTCGAGGTGATGGGCATTCGATCAGTCGCCTACCTGGCCTCCACCCGGATGGTAGCCGGTGTGGTCGTGGTGATTCCCCTGTATTGCGTCGCGGTGTTGATGGCCTTCGTGGCAACACGCGTCGGTACGACCTTCGTTTTCGGTCAGTCGACCGGCGTCTACGACCATTACTTCAATACGTTTCTGAACCCAAGTGACCTGATTTGGTCGTTCCTGCAGGCAATTTCGATGGCCGTCGTGGTGATGTTGGTGCACACCTACTACGGATTCACCGCCACGGGCGGCCCGGCGGGCGTCGGGGAGGCGGTCGGCCGCGCGGTTCGCGCATCCCTGGTCACCGCCGTATCGGTAACTCTCTTCGTCTCGCTCGCCATCTACGGCGAGTCCGGCAATTTCAATCTGTCCGGATAACGCATGGACTCGGCAGGACGCAACGGACGCCTCCACCCGGCGTGGTCAACGCTGATCCTGTTGGCAGCCATCGCCCTGTTCATCTACGTGACACTCTCGTTCTTCCGAGGCACGTTCACGTCATACGTACCCGCCACCCTGGTGTCGGACCGATCCGGGCTGGTGATGGAACCCGGGGCCAAAGTCAAGATGCGCGGCGTCCAGGTCGGACGGGTCGCCACTGTCCAGGGCGGCGAGGATCCCGTCCGGCTCAAGCTGGAGATCTTTCCGGACCAGATCGCCTACATCCCGGCCAACGTTGAAGCGCGGATTCGCGCAACGACGGCCTTCGGATCGAAGTACGTCGACCTCATCTATCCCAGTGAGCCCAGTGCCGAACCGCTGGCCGCCGGAGCGGTCATTCAGTCGCTGAACGTCAGTACCGAGGTCAACACGGTTTTCCAGAACCTGACGGACGTGCTGCAGCAGGTCGATCCCGCGAAACTGAACGGCGTCCTCAGCGCGTTGTCCTACGGTCTCCGCGGACAAGGCGCAGCGATCGGTGAGGCGACAACCGCCGCCAACCAGGTGCTGGTCGCGGTCAATCCTCGGTCGGAAACACTTCGCCGGGACTGGCGGTCCCTGCAGGGATTCAGCGATACCTACAGCGCGGCGGCGCAGAACATCCTGAGCCTGCTGAATTCGGCGACCACCACCAGCGCCGCCCTCACCGACAACGCAACCGCCTTGGACTCGCTACTTGTCGGCCTGATCGGCTTCTCACGCAGCGGCACCGACCTGATCGGTCCGAACGAGGACAACCTGGCTGTCACCGTCAATGCGCTTGAGTCGACCACACGCCTGCTGCTGAAGTACAACCCGGAACTGACGTGCACGCTCGTAGGTGCGAAGGTTTTCCTCGACAACGGCGCATACGATTTCGGCGGCGGCAACGGTAAGTCATTGGTCCTGGACGCTGCACTGTTGCTCGGCGACGACCCGTACAAATACCCCGACAATCTGCCGGTAATCGGCGCGAAGGGCGGCCCGGGCGGTAAACCCGGCTGCGGTTCACTCCCTGACGTGTCGAAGAACTGGCCGGTGCGCCAGCTCGTCACCAACACCGGCTGGGGTACCGGTCTGGACTGGCGGCCCAACCCCGGGATCGGCTTTCCCGGCTGGGCCAACTACTTTCCAGGCACCCGCGCAGTGCCCGAACCGCCGAGCATTCGCTACCCCGGTGGCCCGGCGCCCGGGCCGATTCCGTATCCCGGCGCCCCGCCCTACGGTGCCCCGATGTACGCACCGGACGGGACCCCGCTGTACCCGGGCCTCCCGCCGGCGCCACCGCCCGGGGCAGCCCGGGAGCCTGGTCCGCCGCCCCCGGGATCAGAGCCGTTCGTGGTACCGGCACCGGCATCGGTCCAACCGACCCCCACACCGCTCCTGCCGGATGCGGCGGTGCCGTCACCATGACCGGAATGCCGTCGCCCGCCGGAAGCTGTGCCCATGCGGGGTGATTTCACCGCTGCGCTCTGGCGGCTTTCGATCTTCACGGGGGTGTGCCTCTTCTTCACCTTTGCGATGTTCGCGATCTTCAGCCAGCTGCGCTTCCAATCCGAGCTCGTTTACAACGCCGACTTCACGAACGTATCGGGACTGAAGAACGGCCAGTTCGTTCGGATCGCCGGTGTCGAGGTCGGCAAGGTCAAGAACATGTCGATCCAACCTGACAACACGGTCAAGGTCGCTTTCAGCGCGGACCCTTCCGTGGTGCTGACCGAGGGAACCCGGGCCGTGATCCGGTATGACGACTTGATCGGCGGGCGCTACCTGGCCTTGGAAGAAGGTGCGGGTGGCACTCGGACGCTCTCGCCCGGCGACACCATCCCGTTGTCACGCACCTCTCCGGCCCTGGATCTGGACGCGCTCATCGGAGGCTTCCGGCCGCTGTTCCGCGCTTTGGATCCGGATCAGGTCAACGCCTTGTCGGGTCAGTTGATCAGCGCGTTCGAGGGCCAAGGCGAC
Organism: uncultured Rhodospirillales bacterium; assembly: GCA_964494535.1. Classification (GTDB taxonomy): domain Bacteria; phylum Pseudomonadota; class Alphaproteobacteria; order UBA9219; family RFNS01; genus JAGOHT01. The sequence goes on along the minus strand of CAZBSB010000026.1, from coordinate 6,176 downwards.
ACAATCAGCTCCTTCTTCCACCAGACCGCGACTCTCACCAACAAGCTGTCCGACCGCGATCATCTGATCGGTCAAGTCATCAACAACCTGAATACTGTGCTCGGTTCATTAGGCGACCAGAGCACGCAGTTCGGGCAGGCCGTCGACTCGTTGGCTCAATTGGTCAAGACACTGGCCGACCATAGGGACGAGATCAGTGGCTCAGTGGCCTCGGTCAATGCGGCCGCCGGCTCGATCGCCGACCTGATGACGCAGATTCGTCCACCGGTGCAGAAGGTAGTGCACGAGACCGACCGCGCCGCAGGCATTGTGGTGGCCGACCACGACTACCTGGACAACCTGCTCGAAAAGCTGCCGCAGAAGTATCGAGCACTGGAGAGACAGGCCGTCAACGGCGACTTCTTCAGTTTCTACCTGTGTGACCTGGCGCTGAAGGTCAATGGCAAGGGTGGCCAGCCGGTGTACATCAAGCTGGCAGGCCAGGACACGGGGAGGTGCATGGCCCGATGAAGGCGTTCTCCGAACGGAATCCATTGGTGATCTGCGCCATTGGCGTAGCCCTTACTGTTGGTGCAACACTCGCGGCCCTGAATTATGACAAGCTGCCGTTCCTGAACCCGGAAAAGCACTACTCAGCCTATTTCGCGGAGGCCGGTGGCTTGAGTCCCGGTGCTGCGGTGCAGGTTTCGGGCATGCAGGTGGGCAAAGTGGAAGGTATCGCACTCGACGGACCACGCGTTCTGGTGAAGTTCAACGTGGACAAGAATATTCGTCTCGGTGACCGGACCGAGGCCGCGATCAAGACCAAGAGTCTGCTGGGTTCGAAGGTGATCGACCTGACTCCACGCGGTGACGTCCAACAAGTCGGGCCGATTCCGATCGACCGAACTCAGTCGCCTTACCAGTTGCCAGATGCGCTTGGTGACTTGACCACGACGATCAGCGGTCTGAACACCGACCAGCTGTCCAAGTCGTTGGCCGTGCTGTCGGACACCTTCAAAGACACCCCCCCCGATCTGAGGGAGGCGTTACAGGGCGTTGCGCGGTTCTCGCAGACGCTCGACGAGCGCGACGAACAGCTGCGAAATCTTTTTGCTAAGGCCAACAAGGCGACGGGAGTACTGGCCGAGCGCAGCGATCAGATTGTTGGCTTGATCGCCAACACCAATGCGCTGCTGATCCAGATGCAGAGCCAGAGCCAGGCGCTGGACCAAGTCTCCGGCAACATTGCCGCAGCGTTCCGGCAGATCAACGGGTTCGTGGGGGAGAGCCGCGACACGCTCAGGCCGGCGTTGGACAAACTCAACGGAGTCCTCGCGATCGTGGACAACCGCAAGAAGGAGATTCAGGAGTCGATCAAGAGGCTCAATGTCTACATGATGTCGCTCGGTGAGTCCGTGGCGTCGGGTCCGTTCTTCAAGGCCTACCTGTCCAATCTGCTTCCCGGGCAGTTCGTTCAGCCGTTCATCGAGGCCGCATTCTCTGATCTTGGTCTGGACCCGGCGACGTTGTTGCCGTCGCAGCGCGCAGATCCGCAACTCGGTCAGCCCGGGACGCCCGCATTGCCGATTCCCTACCCCCGAACTGGTCAGGGTGGTGAGCCGACTCTGTCCTTGCCGGAGGCCATTACCGGTAAACCTGGCGATCAGCGGTACCCGTACCGAGAGCCGCCGCCGGCGCCGCCACCCGGCGGCCCGCCGCCCGGTCCTCCTGCGCCGCCACCACCGGATCTGCAGCAGACCCCGCAGCCGACGCCATCGCCGGTGTACGTGCCCGCGCCGGGCGAGGATCGGACGCCGACGACGGCAGGGGGAGCGCAATGACGAAGCGCAACTCCAGGATCGGACTGGCAATCGTGTTGGTCCTGACACTGCTCGGCGGTCTCGCCGTGACTCTGCGGTCGGCAGGTCAGGCCGAGCGAGTTCACGTGGTGGCCTACTTCGCAAACAGTGACGGCATCTATGCCGGCGACGAGGTTCGTATCCTCGGCGTGCCGGTCGGCAGGATCGACAAGATCGAGCCGCAACCTAAACGCGCCAAAATCACGTTCTGGTACGACGGTCGTTACCAGGTGCCGGCAGACGCGAAGGCGGTCATCTTGTCGCCGTCGTTGGTGGCGGTGCGCGCTATCCAGCTGACGCCTGCGTACACGGGTGGTCCGGTGCTGCGAGACAACGCCGTGATCGGGCAGGACCGCACCGCAGTTCCGGTCGAGTGGGACGATTTCCGAGAACAACTGCAGAAACTCACCGACTCGCTGCAGCCGACGCAGCCGGGCGGCGTCAGTACCTTGGGCGGCTTCATCAACACCGCCGCGGACAACCTACGCGGCCAAGGCGCCAACATCCGCGACACCCTGATCAAGCTCTCCCAGGCGTTCTCGGCCCTCGGGGACCACAGCAAGGACATCTTCTCGACGGTGAAGAACGTGTCGACCTTGGTCTCGGCCCTGCAAGACAGCGGCCAGTTGATGCGGCAGCTCAACCAGAATCTCGCGGCGGTGACAGCGCTGCTGTCCAACGATCCGAACGAGATCGGCAACCTACCGCGGGACATAAGCGCCGTGATCGGTGATCTGACCAGGTTCCTGGCCAACAACCGGGAGTCGCTGGGCACGGCTTCAGACAAGCTCGCATCGGTCACCACCGCGCTCAACCAGAGCCTCGACGATCTCAAGCAGACATTGCATGTCGCGCCCACGGCCATTCAGAACTTCGTGAACATCTACCAACCTGCGCAGGGCACATTGTCGGGTGTGTTGGCAGTCAACAACTTCGCCAACCCGATTCAATTCCTCTGCAGTGCCGTCCAGGCGGCGTCCCGGCTCGGCGCCGAGCAAGCGTCGAAGTTATGCGTGCAGTATCTCGCGCCCATCATCAAGAACCGTCAGTACAACTTCCCACCCCTGGGCGAGAACGCGATCCTGGGGGCAACCGCACGCCCGAACGAGTTGACCTACAGCGAGGACTGGCTGCGGCCTGACTATGTCCCGCCACCGGCAGCCGAGCCATCGCCCGCCCCTGCGCCACCAACGGATTCGACTCCACTTCCGGCCGAAGCGCGGACGACCGAGCCTGCCGCGGGTCTGCAAGGGATGATGGTTCCCCCCGGCGGTGGCTCATGAACCGCAGTGCGCGCTTCACACTGAGCACCGTGGTCCTGTTCGCCTTCGTGCTGTCAGGCTGCGGGTGGCAGGGCGTCAACTCTCTCCCATTGCCCGGCACCGCAGGTCGTGGACCGGACTCTTTCACCATCCAGGCGCAACTACCCGATGTGGACAACATCGAGCGCAACTCCCGTGTGCGCGTTGGTGATGTGACGGTCGGCAACGTTGAGAAGATCGAACGACAGGGCTGGCACGCGCTACTGACGATGACGATCAACGGCGATGTCAACCTACCGGCCAACGCCACCGCGAAAGTCGGCCAAACCAGCCTGCTGGGATCCAAACACATCGAGCTGGCGCCGCCGAAGAACGTTGCGCCCGAGGGCAGGCTCCACGACGGATCGCTCATTCCGCTGTCCTCGAGTAGCACCTATCCGACCACCGAGCAGACGCTGGCGCAGCTGTCGATGCTTCTCAACGGCGGCGGAATCGGCCAGATCCAGGACATCACGCAGGCCCTCAGTGTCGCGTTCGCAGGCCGCGAGCAGGACCTGCGCAGCCTGATCCAGCAGTTGGACGTTTTCATCACCTACGCCAGCGATCAGACTGACGACATCCTCCGCGCCACTCAAAGCCTAGATAACCTTGTGGCGCAGTTCGCTGACCAGAAGCCGGTGGTGGATAAGGCGCTCAAAACACTGCCGCAAGCACTTTCACTGCTGAAGGACGAGCGGGACAAACTCGCCGATGCGCTCGTTGCCCTGGGTAGGTTCAGTGCCGTCGCCGCCGATGCGATCAATCAGACCAAAGACAACCTGGTCAAGGAACTCCAGGAACTGGGTCCCGTGATCGAATCGCTGGCCGATGCGGGGCCCGCGTTGACTCGCTCACTCAGTTTCTTCGGCACCTTTCCATGGCCCAACGAGACTTTGGAGAAGTGGGCACGCGGTGACACCGGGAACATCACCACCGTCATCGACCTGACGTTGAGCCGCCTCGACGCTTCGTTCTTCACCGGCACCCGCTTCGAGGGAAATCTGACCGAGTTGGAGATGCAATGGGGCCGCACGATCGGCCAGATGCCCAGCCCCTACACCGCCGGCAATCCGTTAGTCGCTCCCTACCACTTCGACCAGGGGCCGTGACATGCGTATGAATAGGCGGATCTGGACCCAGTTAGCGATCTTGATCGCGATTTCGGCGGTTTCCTTCACGGTGATGGCCATCGGCTACATGCGATTGCCCAATCTCTTGTTCGGTGTTGGTCACTACACCGTCACGGTGCAACTTCCGGAGGCCGGCGGGCTCTACCAGCGAGCCAATGTCACCTATCGGGGTACCGAAGTCGGTCTGGTGAAGGATGTCCGTCTCACCAAGACTGGTGTCGATGCAGTGCTGTCCCTGCGGTCAGACATAAAGATTCCGGCCGACCTCGACGCCCAGGTGCACAGCAGAACCTCAGTGGGCGAACAATACATCGCGCTCCAACCGCGTACCGGCGATGGACCGTCACTGAAGAACGGTGACGTTATCCCGCGGGACCGAGCGTCGGTACCCCCGGACGTCAACTCGCTGCTCGACGCGACCAGCCGCGGCCTTCGGGCTATCCCGGGTGACAACCTGAAAACGACCATCGACGAAGCGTCCACGGCATTCGGCGGCCTAGGGCCTGAGATCGCACGTATCGTCAAGGGCTCCACCAGCCTCGCCATCGATGCACGGCAAAGCCTCGGCGATTTGACGAACGTGATCGACAACGTCGCACCTGTTCTAGATTCGCAGACCGACACTTCGAATTCGGTGCAGGCGTGGGCTGCTCATCTTGCAACGATCACTCAGCAACTCAGCGAAAACGACCCCTCGTTCCGGAGTGTGCTGCAAAACGGTCCCGCCGCAGCCGACCAGGCGCAGCAGTTGTTCGACCGTCTTCAGCCGACGCTGCCCATCCTGCTGGCCAACATGGCAAGTATCGCCCCCGTGCTGGTGACTTATCAGCCCAACGTCGAGCAACTCCTGGTGCTACTGCCCGAGAGTACGGCGCTCATGCAGGGAATTGGTGTTGCAAACCGCAACACCAAGCAGGACTACAAAGGTGCGTATCTGAGCTTCAACCTGAACATCAACCTGCCACCTCCCTGCACCACCGGATTCCTGCCCGCTCAGCAGCAGCGCTCCTCCAGCTACGAGGACTACCCGGAACGAGCGCCCGGCGATCTGTACTGCCGTGTTCCCCAGGACGCGATGTTCAACGTCCGGGGTGCCCGGAACTTGCCCTGCGAGACGCGCCCAGGCAAACGTGCGCCGACGGTGAAGATGTGCGAGAGCGACGAGAACTATGTGCCGCTGAACGACGGCTACAACTGGAAGGGCGATCCGAACGCAACGCTGTCGGGCCAGGGCATCCCGCAACTGCCGCCGGGCACGGCTCCACCGCCGGCCGCGAGGGCCGGCCCTGCTCCGCTGCCGATCGCAGTTGCCCCCTATGACCCGGCCACTGGCACCTACGTCGGATCCGACGGGCGCATCTACACCCAGTCCAACCCGGCGGCCGCGCCGACGAATCGGACGTGGCAATCGATGCTGATGCCGCCAGATGGCGGCTGAGACACCCCGCGCGTCAGATCGGCCTCCGCGTCTCAAGGATCGGCCTTGCGCGTGCGTCACCACAGACCGCCGGCCGGCCCCAGTCGGCGGGTGAAGGGTTTCAGCTTGTCGTTTTCTGGACGGCGGTGAAATCACGGAGGGAAGGTGAGCCATGTGAGATGCCGGCAGCTATCGGGGCTGAAGAAGCCATGGACGGCACGCCAGGATGCGCTGCCAGCACTGTTACGTCGCGTAACACACTGCGGCATATCCGCAGGACATGGAGGCCACGCGTAGCAACGCAGAAGTACATTTGCCCCAGTTCAGGCCCTATTTCCGCAGGTTCCCACAGGGGTTCGAGTCCCCTTAGCTCCACCAGGAAGAGTCTCGACCTACTTGGGTGGCATCCGGATGCCACCGTCGACGCGGACAATCTCGGCGTTCATGTAGGAGTTGGTGATCAACTCGATGACCATCGACGCCAGTT
>CAZBSB010000025.1:9466-16467 GCA_964494535.1 uncultured Rhodospirillales bacterium | reverse complement strand
CGGCATGGCCCAGCAATTGCTGCACGCTGCGCAAATCGGCGCCGCCCTCCAGCAAATGCGTGGCGAAGGCGTGGCGCAGCACATGCGGGCTGAGCCGCTCCGGCGCGATGCCGACGCTGATCCCGACTTCGCGCAGCAGCTGGAAAAACCGCTGCCGCGTGAGATGGCCGGTGCGGGCGCGCCATGACGGAAACAGAAAAGGTGATTTGCCGCCCGGCGGCAGGAATACGCCGCGCTGTTTGATATAACTGGCCAGCGCGCGTTGCGCCGCCTGGTTCAGCGGCACCATCCGCTCCTTGCCGCCCTTGCCTTTCACCCGCAGCATCGGTGCTCCTGTCACCGCCGCCAGCGGCAGCGCCACCAGCTCGCTAACCCGCAGACCACCGGCATAGAGCAGCTCAATCAGCGCATGGAGCCGCCGCCCTTCGGCATCCGGCCAGTGGCGCGCCGCGTCACACAGCGCCGCCGCTTCTTCGGCGCTCAGATATTTCGGCAGCTTGCGGCCTTGTTTGGGCGGTGACAAATCGCGTGACGGATCGTCGCGCCGTTCGCCTTCGCTGCACAGGAATTTGTAATATTGCCGCATGGCCGACAGCCGGCGCGCCTGCGTCGCCGTGGCGCGGCACGCCAGGCCGCGCAGATAAAGCTGCAAATCATCCGTCCGCGCCGTCGTCAAATCGCGTTGCAGCGTGGTTAGAAAATCATTCAAGTCTTGCAGGTCGCGGCGATAAGCGGCGCGGGTGTTCAGCGCCGCGTTGCGCTCAGCGGCCAGTGCTTCCAGAAATGATTCAACCGAGACCGGCAGGGGTTGTAACTTGGCAGACTTGCCGCCGACGTGGTGCTGGCGCGGCATCAGCGCGGCAGGCTGCTATCCGGCAGCTCGGCGCGCACCAGCCGCGTCTCCGGCCGGATGTCGCTGAAGGACAGCAGCGCGAAGCCGCCGATGACAACGATGAGCGCGAGGATGCCAACCACCGCCACAACCCGCCCCATGCAAACCCCCATTATGCCACAAGCGCCGCGAAATACCAGTCTTGCGGCAAATGATTTCTCCCTCTATAGGACGCGGCGACAGGTGACACAAGCCCGAGGATGGTTGACTGAAAACCGACGCCCACACGACGTTTGCCGGCCATGGCGCCGGCGGTTTTTTCTCTCTTCCCCACAGCTTTGATGACGGTGTCCGATGTTATCCCCTGCCCTGCAACGCCAGAATTGTCTGTCAACTGCGAATGTTAAGGCCATGACCCGACCGCAGCGCGCGATTTTTGCCTTGCCGATTGTCCTGGTGGGCATGATGGGCAGCGGCAAAAGCACTGTCGGCCGCAAATTGGCGGCGCGACTGGCGCTGCCCTTCGCGGACTCCGACCAGGAGATTGAACATGCCGCCGGCTGTTCGGTAACCGAATTCTTCAAGCGTTATGGCGAATCGGAATTTCGCGCTGGCGAGCGCCGCGTCATCACGCGGCTGCTGGAACGGCCGATGCAGGTCATTTCAGTGGGTGGTGGCGCTTTCGCCCAGGATGACACGCGCGATGTCATTCAGGAGCGCGCCGTGGCCGTGTGGCTGAAGGTTGACCCCGCCATTTTGGCGCGCCGCGTGGAAAAGCGTAACGACCGCCCCATGCTGCAGGGCTATAGCGACGCGGACACCGCCGTCCGCAGCATCATGACGGTTCGGGAACCGCTTTATGCCCAGGCGCCGGTCATCGTGCCCAGCGGCACCCAGCCGGTAGAAGAAACGGTGGAGCGCGTCGTCACGGCGCTGGCCGATTATGCCGCCACCACCGATCGCCCTGATACGCGCCAGATCGTGGTTTCTTGAGGCGATTTCGGCCTTGCCAAGCGCAGCGCGGTTCAGCACTTTAGCGACATGACATCACCTTCTGCCTTACGCGTCGCGCTGCCGCCCGATGGCGCTGATCGTTCCTATGATATTTTGATCGGTTCCGGCCTGCTGGCTCAGGCCGGCCACGCCATCAGCGAACGGCTTGGCCGCCGCACCTGCTTCATCGTCAGCGACGCCACGGTCGCCGGACTGTATCACGAAGCGCTGCGCGCCAGCCTGCTCACGGCCAGCCACGCTGTCCTCAACCCGCTCATCATTCCACCTGGCGAGGGCAGCAAGAATTTCGCCCATTTCGTGCCGTTGGCGGAAGCGGCGCTGGCGCAGCAGCCCGACCGCAAGGTGCTGGTCATCGCGTTGGGCGGCGGCGTGGTGGGCGATATGGCGGGGCTGCTGGCGGCGCTGCTGCTGCGCGGCGTGGATTATGTGCAAATCCCCACCACGCTGCTGGCACAGGTGGATAGTAGCGTCGGCGGCAAGACTGGCATAGACAGCCCCTATGGCAAAAACCTCATCGGCGCGTTTTATCAGCCAAAACTGGTACTGGCCGATACCGACGTGCTACGCAGCCTGCCGCGCCGGCAATTGGCCGCCGGTTTTGCCGAAGTGGTGAAATACGGCCTGATAGACCGGCCGGATTTCTTCAGCTGGTGCGCGAAAAACGGCGCCGCCCTCTTGCAAGGCGACACCGCTTTGCTGGCCGCCGCCGTGCGGGAAAGCTGCGCCGCCAAAGCCGCCATCGTGGCCGCCGATGAGCGCGAAAGCGGCGCGCGCGCGCTGCTCAATCTCGGTCACACTTTCGGCCACGCGCTGGAAGGTGTGAGTGGCTTCGATGAAAACCTCTATCACGGCGAGGCCGTCGCCATCGGCTGCGCGCTGGCGCTGCAATTCAGCATCAAGGCCGGCCTGTGTCCACCCGCCGCGCTGGAGTTCTACCGCACGCTCTGCGCCGCCTGCGGCCTGCCGCACACGCCCAACGTCCGGCGCGATCAAATCCCGCAACTGCTGCATTTCATGGCCGGCGACAAAAAGAACCGCGACGGCAAAATCACGCTCATTCTCCTGCGCGACATCGGCCAGGCCTTCGTGCAAACCGGCGTGACGGCAGAGTCCGTCACCGCCTTCTGGCAAGAAATTCTTGCTTAAATGACAGTGGTCGCCGGCGACAAAACGCGCGGCACGATGGCCGGTCTGGCCGCCGTCCTGATCTGGTCAACCACCGCCGCCATCGTCGTCTCGGCGCCCGGGGTTGATCCTTTCCTTTATATCGGCATCGGCCATGTCATCGGCTTCGGGTTGTTCCTGCTCAAATGGGGTTGGCAGCGCCATAATCCCTGGCCGGAACTGCGCCGCGTGCCGCTCTGGTATCTGACCGCCGGCCTGGCCGGCATCGCTGTGCATGAACTGACCTGGGTCGCCGCCCTGCAGCAAGCGCCGCCGATGGAAGCGACGCTCATCATCTATCTTTGGCCGCTCTTGGTGGTGGTGTTCACGACGCTGGCGTTAGGACAAAAACTCGGCTGGGCGCATGGCCTGGGCTGTGTCTGCGGTCTCGCCGGCCTGGTCGTCATGTTCATGGGGCGCGGGGTGGATTTCGGCGCCATCAACTTGCAGGCCGGGCATGGCATCGCCGCGGTCTGCGCGCTCAGCTGGGCGCTTTATTCGGCGCTGTCCGCACGGCACAAGCAGTTGGGCACCAATATCCTCGGTGCCATCTTTCTCATCAGTGGCTGCCTGAACCTGCTGTATTGGTATGGCGTACTGCAGGCGCCACCAGCGCCGCCGCATAGTCTGCTCGTGGTCATCCTCTCCGCCATCCCGCTCTATGGCGCTTACATGCTGTGGGATTACGCCATGAAATATGGCGACAGCCAATGGGTGGGTATGACCAGTTTTCTGACCCCTGTGCTGGCCGCGCTATGCCTAGTGGCAATTGGCAATATCAGCCTAACGCCGCACCTCGTCGGCGCCTTAAGCCTGGTCATGCTCGGCATCGCCTGCGCGAAATATGGTCGGCGCCGGTTACACGGTTAACGATTCAAACAGCGCCGTCACTGGTCGGCCATCTTCCCAACCCTGGGCGCGGAACAAACCAGTGGCCGGGCACATTTCCACCGCTAGACGGCTTTCGTGGTTCAGCACCGGCGGCTGCAGCCAACGAAAATTGTCGCCGACCGCCAGACTCTCTTGCAGTTTGGCCAAACGCACCGGCGCCTGGTTCATGCCGAGATCGCCGGGCAAGTGCGCATCCAGCCAGCAATTGGTGACGGCCGTAGCCTGCCGCACCACTGTCCCGGCCAGGCTTTTTTGAATCACCGCGTATTCCCCTGCTCGCACACCTACCAACGTGAAGATGACAGGCACACTCACCGTTGCTTCCGTCAGACGCTGCAAGGCGTTGGCATAATTCGGGGCGGTTGCCATGATTTGCCGCAGCAGCAGCAAAGGCGGCACACCCTGGCTGCGCCAACAACGGAGCCGTGCCGCCAGCCAGCCCATGGCATAGCCAACATGCGGTCCGAGTCCGAAACTGCGGCGCGGTGCCTGGTTGATGGCGGCGGCAAAACGTCCTGGTGCCAAACCTTGCAACACACCCACACAGCCCGGCCAGGTCACGTGCCGCCACGCCCCTGCTTCACTGCGACAATCCACCACGACAGCCAGGCTGCCCATCTGCCGTAACGGCCAGTCCAACACGCGCGCCAGCAGCGGCGCGCCGCTTGGCGTGGCGATGACTCCAGCACTACAGCCCCATTCGTAATTCAAATTGGCGAACCAGGCGCCGCGCCGCCCCAGCAAGCCGGCGATAAGCGCAATTTCGTCGTTAAATGGTAAATTACGCTCGTGCGCCCAGCGTTCGGACAGCCAATCCATGCCGGCGACCAGCGGCCGGCTGAACCGGGCATCGCCCACTGCCAACAAGGCGCGCGCGGCTCTCAACTGCTGCGCCGCCAGGGCGGCATGGTCAGCCTCAGGCAAAGAAAAACTTTGCATTTCAGGCAGCAAGCCCAACCTCCTGCAGCAACGCCTCAACCGCCTCCGCCACGGCGCTGACCGGGATGGCGGCCATCGTGTCCTGGCCGAATTGCTGCGCGGTTACGATGCGGCCGCGGCTGACGCGCGGCGCCAGTTTGCGCGCCGCTGTGGGGCCGAACAATGAGACCAGCGGGCAGTCCACCGCCGCCAGCATGTGGCTGGTGCCATTGTCGTTGGTGACAGTAAGCGCCAGCCGCTCGCCCACCGCCATGGTGGCCTCCAGCGATAATTGCCCACCCCATAACGGGTCTTGCAGCGGGAATTTGGCCGTGGGGACCACCAGCTCCAGCTCGGCGCGCCAGCCGGTTTCCTGCGGCCCCAGCAGAAACACCGGCACACGGCCGGCCGCGACTTGCTGTTGTGCCAGTTCAATAAAACGTGGCAACGGCCAGATTTTAATCGTATTTCCAGCGCCCGGCACCAAACCGATGTAACTCTCACCCTCAGGCAACAGCAGCTCCGCCTTGGTGCGGAAATCGCGCGGAATTTCAATGCCGCCATTGACCACCGGCTTGCGGCCAGAAGCCAGCGTCACCAGCTGCAGCAGCCGGTCTTGAATATGCTCCAGCTTGTGCCAAGCGGCCGGCGGCCGGCGGGAAGAAAACAGGAAGCGCGCGGCGGGCGCGATGAAGATTTGGTGCGGAATCCGCCGCGCCTGCAGCGCATAACGCCACCGCCCGCGCGTGTCGATCACCAAATCGAAGGCTGGCGCCTCCGTCTGGCCGCTTACATCAGAGAGAAATGCCGGCTGTTCCAGAATGTGATCCAGATAGGGGGCGACTAGATCACGCAGCGGCCCCGCATAAGCGGTCTTGCCCTGAGCCGTCAGCCAGGAGATATGTGCGTCGGGATAGGCTATGCGCAGCGCGCGGACGAAAGGCAATTTGATCAGCGCATCGCCGATTAAATCCAGCCCGACAATCACTGCCACCGTTTTGATGGTTGCTTGCTGTTTTGCCATGACCGCCATGCCGTGGGTTAAGATTCATGCTCTTGTAATCTTGGCATTTATGCCTATCTTGGCTGGCAGAAGCCAGCCCGACATGTGAGCGCCTAATAAGACAGCGCCTGAAACAGGATAGTGCATGAACAAACCCCAGGAAGAAACCGCGCCGCCCGACGCCGACGCTTTTGACGCGACTGCGCTGAACATGCCGGAATCCGGCGACCCCGCCGACAGCCGCCTCGCCGCGCTGGAAGAAGAAGTGAAAACCCTAAAAGACCAGCATCTGCGCGCGCTGGCGGAGATGGAGAATATCCGCCGCCGCGGCCTTAAGGAGCGCGACGATGCTGGCAAGTTCGCGGTCAGCGAGTTCGCGCGCGGCCTGCTGGACGTGGCGGATAATTTCGAGCGCGCCCTGAGCGCCTTCCCCCGTGACGGGCTGAACGACGCCACGAAAAACCTGATCACCGGCATCGAGGCCACCGGCCGCCAGCTGGCGGCGACGCTGGAACGCGCCGGCATCAAGAAAATCCACCCGCTGGATCAAGCCTTCGACCCCCATTTCCACCGCGTGATGCTGGAAGTGGACGACCCATCCAAGCCCGCCGGCACGGTCGTCCAGGTGCTGCAAGCTGGCTATATCATCCATGACCGGCTGCTGCGGGAAGCCATGGTCGCCGTCAGCAAGGGCGGCTCGGCGCGGGTCAATCAAAAAGTTTAACAAGTGGATAGTTCAGCCTGCCACGCCGGCATCATCGTGGCGACAGCGGGACAAAACGCTCTTGAACGTCGCTTTTTGTGTACATCGTCCGAATCCCGTTCATTATGACCATATTCAGCGGAGCAATGCTCAGCTGAATATGGTAGCAGCGGAACGATACAGCTATTGCAGCAGTATCCTGCAACCATCATTCAAGTTAGAACTTTAAGCATTTTGTGTTCGCCACAGAATCAAATTAATTACCCAACAACTTTTTGCGGTGGATTTAGACTAGGCGCAACGAAAGTAGTCCCTCTAACAGTAAGCAGATAGGGCAATCTACACTCCTGCGCCTAACATGCCGACCGCTTCTGCCCTCGAGAAATGCCTCCATTCAGTAACAGGGGTCAAAATCTTAAGATCTTCCACATGATCACAAAATGCACGAATAGCATCTCCCTTAGGTAAAAGACGCG
>CAZBSB010000025.1:0-9456 GCA_964494535.1 uncultured Rhodospirillales bacterium | reverse complement strand
GCTAGATTTAACAGATATCCAGCCAAGCGGTCCGTTCTTTCGGAAGAGTCGCCTAATGCAGACACAGCTATCAATCCCATTCTTACAAAAGAGCTTGCTTCGAAATAGCTGGTCTTAGAACTCACCTCGCGAAGGCAGCGGGTCAATATTGCCTCCGCAATCGGAAAATGCCTTTGTTCAACGGCAACTAAACATACCAACCCAAGATTTTTTATAGTGTCATGCCGTTCATTGTCAGTATTCCCAAATTTTATTTCATAAATAAGCTCGGAAATCTTGGATAGTGAAGGAGCGTCTAATTGCAACAAGCGGCTTAAATATAAAAGATTGAGCCATTTTCGATCTGAAAAATCAGGTTTTAAGGCTAGGACTAACTCTCTCAGCTCCGTCTGCTTTTCATCGTCGAAATCTGAAAATTTTATATTAGGAAGCTTATGGACTTCGAGTGGCCCAGGCATATGCGTTAACAAAGGCACTTCTTTTTGAAAGTTTTCGAATGCTCCGATTAAAATATCACTCCCTGGCATTTTGCGCCCTTGATCTGTCTCCCTATCTAATAAAATTTTTAAACGAGCAATAATTTCGGCACGAATTGCTATAGGACTGGTATTCATTGGGCTCCATAAAGGGGCCTCACTAATATCAATTAATTCCGCAACCATTGATTCTCGTGAATGCATTTGAGAGAAGTCATTTGAGATTTCTTCTGGATCAAAGCTAAATCCGCTTATAATACGCATAAGAAGTCCAACCTGTGTCCATCCACATATTCGTCGCCAATAAGCGGGCATGGATGCAATTCCAGGGATCGTTTGCAGTTCGCTTACCACAAAATCAATTACTGGCTGATAGTAACTGTACACGTCCAGGCCGTCAGCGCGTATGAATCTCTCTGCACACAGCCGTGTTAAATTTTGCTCTGCTAATTTGATGAATCTCTTATCAGAGTCTGCACGCGATGCAGCCAAATCCACTATACCAACAAGCGACATTGGATTATCCAACGGCAAAATCGACTGCACCGCATCCCATAAGTCATCATTTGATACGTTTTCTAACAAATCACGCGGCATTAACTGGTCGCTTAAATTCATCGCAAGGCAGATTTCCAGGCCGCGCACTAAATCGCGATTAATTAATTGCTGTTGATGCGGGCGCAGAACATTAAGAATCCAATCTTCTTGCTTCATTGCAGAAGGAGCCGCGGGGCATAAGTGCTTCCAATATGAAGCAGAACGAGGCACAAGGCTCTTTTTATTGATCGAGCCAGAAGAGATTTCTTTTTGGATCTTGTACAAAATAGCTGGGACGGTGTTTTCTATCTGAACGAGGAGCTCTAGCACTTCGTCGTTGTTTAGCGGCCTTTGTTGCAATACTGGTTCCCAGTGCTTGGGATCGGGACCAGTCGGGCCATATTCTAGGCGAATCTTGTCAAAAATTTCGCAACGAACTTTAGCGTCAGGTGACAGCAACATTAAGTGCATGAGAGTTACCTGGGCTTCATTTCCATCCTTGCTTTTATAGGAAAGGACAATGCGGTTTTCAGCTAACGACACATGGATAATTTCGTCTTTCTCGCCTTTAAAGCTTTTTGGCTGCCCATCCACAAATACCAAGCGAACAGTTTCATATAGGACCTTTTCTGGGATAGAAGGTCCTTCCGAAGGGGTAACTAATCGATCAACATTAACTTCATAATTTGCACAGAATTTCTGATCGTCAAGGATCCTCTGTCGAATCAACCGGGGCTGCATTCGCAAAATACAATCAACAATTTCTGCTCGGTTTATTTTAATCTTCTGCATCAGCAATCCATACTGGAACTCGTGCTTGAATATTGCCTGCAACAGTATCTAATACGTTACGAGAAGCTAATTCTAGCGGACTTAAGATAGTGGCTTCGACCCATTCGCAGAAGGCATGCCGCCGACTGGTGTCATCCATAAAAATAGCCAGAAGCCATGTAATCTGATTGGCCAGACCGGTTGCAGTAGGAAGGACTTGTGTCGGATCGGTGATAGTATGCGCCCAATCTGTAGGGCTGGGGACGACATATTCCCATATCCACTCTGAGCGAGCAATTGCTAGAGGAATCGACGTTTGCTTATTCAGCCATATTTCCCTTATCGCTAATATTGCAATACCCCTAACGCGATCTAAATAGTCAGTTTCCGCAGGTTGCTGCAAAATAGTAGTAGCTCTTAGCCCTTGAAAGTTCTCTCTTAATGCACGTAACTCTGCTGACTCTATCAATTTTCCTGTGGTCGGATCTATCGACTGTTTGTTTATATACGTTATCAGCTCTTCTAGGCTTAAGGGCACACACATAACAGCCTGCTCGCGCAACCGATGCAGTTGATTCCACTGCGCTGCCTTTGTTAGAAATCCGGATCGAGTCAATTCGTTCAACACGTCAAAGGTGTCGAGCATTGGCTTGGTTTTTCCGTTCTTATCTTGCATTTGAGGATGCATTCCAGCTAATCGATCATCAATTAGCACTGCATCACAGTTGCCAACGTCACTCAGAACTTCTTGAATCACCCTAATTCCAGGCCCGTTTTTCTCTTCGTCGAGCGGCACCCGCGGCATGATGCATATGGCTCCAGCGGAAATGCCGGAACAGAGCCAATGACGCAATGCTTCTAAAATCTCTAGGGAACCGCTCGTATATCTTTCACTTGCAATAAGTTGAGTAGCTTCCGCTACTGCGTTTGGATGAATTACAAACTTTCTTTTTGAGCGCCGTAAATAATCTAGGAGATTGGCGCTTTCCAATAAAGAAATTGTTAGATCATCAATATAAATTGGAGCGTTTCCAACTTCATTGCTTCCTAGAGAAGACCCTACGTCTACCGAAGAAAGGAACTGCTCTGCTGTATTGATTGCTTGCTTATCGATAACAGCCTCTCTTTCCAGTACACCGATAAATTGATGTACGGTTAGAATCGTTTGTTCAAACTCGCCGAGCTCAGCTGAGACCTCCATGAAGGATCCTAGTTTGTATATTGGTAAGGACCGAACAACACGACTATTCTTTTGTTGCGCTAAAACTACTAAATCAGCGAGATCTTTGCCGATTTCTTTCACTAGCGCTAATGGCGGCTCAACATATTCGTTAAATGGTTCGAGCACCTTATCAACAATTAAATCTCGTAATTTCTTTGCGCTTTCTATGCGTGAAGGCTGGTGGTAACGACAGCTGTGGTGCTCAACTAGCAGCAGCTCCATTAAACTCCAGGGAACAAAAATACGTGAAAATCTTTTTCCAAAAGTCTCCAATAAGCCCATTTCAGCTAAAATCAAAAGAGACGTGAAATCTGTAAGAATCGTTTGTGCTTTAGATGCGTCGACCGTTAAACGGGCTCCATGTCGCAGGGGAATATTACTTTTCTGTCTAGCATCATTTTCATTTATGTTTTCCAATCTGCGCGTAATTAGAAAATTTGTGATTGGCTGATTTAAAAATGAAGCGGCCATATGTAGTGGAATTTTTGCAGACAAAAACGCTTCGACGATGCCTCGTGTGCGATCGGCACTCGCAGACATAATTTCAAGAGCTTCTTTTGTATCTGCGGTTCTAACTGGCCCTTCCGGCGAAGAAAGCTTAGCAGCAGCAACCATCCACGGCAGAGCTAAATCATCATGCCCTAGATGGTAAGCCAACGCAGCTGAAGCTGATAAAATATTAGCGTCCTCTTTTCCTTTAAGCGCGGCCTCCTTAAGTATTTTAAGAGACCTCTCTTTGTCAGTGTCCGCCGCTAATCTAGCTAGTTGAAGTAGGTATCTCGGCGCTCTGTCAGATCTTTTTCCCCATTCCCGCTCAAGGATCTGTGAAAATCGATCCCAGGCCCCCATATATAATACCAAGTTCATTTCTAAACTTGCGTCATTTGGATGATCTCGCTTTTGTAAAAGGTCGTTATTAATTTTCGCCGCCTCATTAATGCGGCCTCTATGCATTAAGGTCCAGGCCATAAGAGATCTGAGGTCATCATCAATAATCTCTAAGGTAGAAATTTTTTCAAGGAAGTCGGCCAGCTCTTGCTCTTGGCCTATTTTTTGGAGCACTTCAGCCACACGACCTGCATTTAATAAGTTAGGCTGCCGTTCAAATAGCAACAGGATATAACGACGCAGCCTGTCCATATCTTTAGTGCTTTGTAGATTCAGGCATAGGTTATGAAGATCTATATCGCTATTGGTCTCCTTAAAACGATTTTCAAAAGACTGAGAAACATCCTCACCACGACGCACCCTTATTTGATCCCGCAATCGTGGCAAGTCTTCTTCAAACAAAGCGGAATATCTCTCAAGGGCTACCTCAGCCTGCTCTAATTGCCCAGCGGCAATTAAAGATGTAACAATTAAAAATGCTCTTCCAGTTTCAGGAAGAACGGCTTTGAGCGTTTCCTCTTCATCGGCAAGAAATTTCAATATCTCAGATGGGGGACGTGTATGACGATAAAGGGTCAATTTAGCGGATATTTCTGAGTGTGATAGGCCCCCCGCCAGCTCGCGCATCCGCAAATGTTTTTCTAAGTATTTGGCATCAAATTTAATTCCAAAAGCATATGCTAATTCAACATAGCCAACAGCTTTTGATCCCTCCAACATTGCGGCCTGTACTATATCTCTGCCATTCTGGTGCGTACTAGAGTCAGTCAACAGCAGCCAGACACGCCATTGTTCTGCAACTGCAGCACGATGGAGCTCTCCTAACTTTTCCATTGCATCTGCCGAGCTTGCGAAAGCTGTTAGTGCACGAGCTGAATAAGGTTTTACCGCTGCTCCCTCTAACGCGTTAAATGCCTTCTCAAAAATTTGCATGTTTAATGCATGATGACGCATCCCCTCTGGAAGAAGTTGCGCCGCGTTAAGAACGCCATTTACATAATGTAAGTCAGGAAACGCTTCAAATTGCTCTACATTCAGTTGAGCTAAATAGTTTATGCCTTCGTTCCAACGCCCCGCTTCAGCCAAAGCAACCGCTAAATTACGCCAACCGATTGGAGTTAAAAAGCCGTTGTCGACAGCGCCTTGTTCATCAAACCAAGCAAGTGCTCTTGTACTGTCGTAGCTAGTGATAAGAATGGCCATGATTGTTGTATGAAAATCGGCTCCTTTTTTTGTTTGTAGACGTCGCAGACCTTCGTCAGGTTTTCCGTTTGCAGCGTCTGTCCATGCATCAATTACTGTGGTGTCGGCGTTCGGATCAAGCTCAAATAGTTTTTGTCTATAAACCGCAATATTCGAAGCTTTGCTTTTGTTAGAAGCAAGCATCCGTGTTGTCCAAAGTAATACTTTTGTGCGTACATCCTGAGAGCAACGGCATAAGTCTCCATGAGTATCAACGCGACCAGCGAGAGACACCAATTCGTCACAGGCATCTACACCAGGTAGGGAACGACGCTTAAGAATGCGTTCGAGAACTTTTTCGCATTCTAATGTATGCGCCTTTATCGTTATAGCATCAGGCTGACCTTGAATCGTTTCAGCCATAGCGTCTAATTTTTCTAAAATTTGGTTGCTACTTTCTTGTACTACACCAACTACAAGCAGCCCTTCTTCTTTGGTCGATGCCTTTGCTCCGGCTGTTAAAATATTAATCACACTCTCTATTGGGCCTGTAGCGAGCTGCTCAGCTTCAAACGTGTAAAAGGAATAGCGCTTTGCAAGAGATTTACGCGTTTCAGATTGATCAACAGGCGACTGGACCAATTGTGCGCGCGCCAACTTTTTTAAATTTTTGCGAACCAGCGGCTCTTGTAACCAAGAGCGAATACTGGGTTTAGCAAGGTAATCCGGACGTACATATGCAGTGCCGAGCGCCTGCAAAATTTTGCTATACCAAACATCATTTGCCGAAATATTTTCTAAGCGACTTAACGTCTGTTCTAAGGTTTCATCAAGCATATCGGATTCAATAATTTTTCCATCGGCTGCTTTACGTTCTTTTCTTAGCCTCTGCGCCCAAGTAATTAATGGTCGCGTAAGCACGATTACAGGCCGTACTAATACTGAGAGAGCAATTTTGTGTGGCATGGTGATGGGCTCTTGATCCATAAGAATAGGAAGTATCGCCCTATTTTGTACTTATATCCACTACACAAATCGGAGTCTCTTAATTTACCAGTGGCAATTTGTTTAAACATTTAAGAGTTTGTGTTTCAGTACGCTTCTCCCTCTAATACTAGGCCTTATAGTTTGATCGCGGACTGAGGCACCTAACATCAACACTTTCTAGAATTCGAATCCCCACCTCAAAAGCCAGAGTCTGTGCCTCTATATATAGAGGGGTATTTTTCCGTTTTAGGCCAAATGCCCCAAACAAAGCTATTGCCAACACTGCCTTTGTGTAAAACGTGGATCCTATGAGACGTGTGGAGACAGTGGGAGACGTTGGCGGACAAATCGCCTAAAACGCCATGAAAACATAGGTTTTTCTTGACTTCTTCACTTTCGCGGTGTAGGCTACTCCTATGAAATAACTCTTCGCCATAATGTCCTTTTTCGCTGCCGCGTGGATTCTGTCTGTGCGGCTTTTTTATTGCCCGCATTTCCATAGCTGCCGCCTGTTCACCTGAACGGCGGCTTTTTTATTTCCCAAAATCATATTTACCCGGAGGACACGCCATGTCCGATACAGACGATTCAAAACCCGATATCCGGTCGCAGTCCCACCAAGCAGCAAAGACCGTATGTACACTCCGCAAAGCAGAAGTGTCAGACAACAGTATGTCGAACCGTGGTAGTACCAAAAGCTACGCGCAAGTTGCGACTTTGGTCAGACCACCTGTGGTCAGACCAAAATCTGGCGGGCTAAAGCCCAAGCGGAAACGTCCCTACCGGCTCATGGGAAGGTATTCCAAGGAAGAGCGGGATTCGATCATTGTCCGCGCCCGAGAGTGCTGTCTGTCCGTTAACGAGTTCATCCGGGCGTCTACACTGGATACCAGACATATACCGCCCATGAACCCGGAACTGCGGAAGCGCTTTATGGCTCTCAATAAGGAGCTATGCAGGCATGGCGCAGACCTGAGCCGGATCGCAGACCAACTGGAAACAAGCGCCTACTCACCTAACGAGGCGAACACCATGCTGGGCATGATCGGCTGGTCTCTGATCGAGGCTCACCGGAAAGTCAGGGAAGCTCTTGTTTGGGGCATGGAGATACCCGACGAATAACTTGCTGCTAACACTCCCAAAAACATTTTCAACAGCCGTTAAAGGATAAAATATGAAAAAGGATATCTTGATAAAAGAATCTACCCAAGAAAGCAGTCAGACAAGTATTGACCCAGGAATAATTGGTTTAGCCAAACTTCTGGCACGCTTTGCAGTCGAGGATTATCTGGAAGAGATTAATCACCCAGCAGCCCGCAATCACAAAAGCGAGCTACTTTAATGCAGGAAATATCACGCTTGAAAGGTTTGCTTTCTTTTTGAAGCACGATTTCACCAATACTCATTTTGATAGAGATAATAAGGAGAAATGGATGGAAAACACTTTCGATATAAAAGTTGGGGATAAAAGAGATGATACAGCCAATACAGTACAAGTCATTGTTTGCAATTCGATTTCGGATACTCGTAAGATTCTAGATGAGGCAACTAAGATTCCTCCAGCCATGTTGACGTTGATTGAGATACTGGCGCGACAGGCTGCCCGTGAAATCTGTAACGCTAAGAATGGAGAGCAAGAATGAGATATGCAATTTATGCTCGTTATAGCTCCGACTTACAAAGCACACATTCGATTGAAGATCAGATTCGCCTGTGCCGTGAGAGGATTGAACAATCAGGTGGCTATGTTGGCGAGATTTACACGGATGCAGCTATTAGCGGCGCGTTTGTCATTAACCGCCCAGGCATTCGGGCTTTGCTGGAGGATGGACGCCACGGAAAGTTTGAGTGCGTCATAGCGGAGGCGCTTGACCGCATCAGCCGCGACCAAGAAGACATTGCCGCGATTTACAAGCGGCTTTCACATCTGGATATCAAAATTCAAACTTTGTCAGAAGGCGAGGTTTCCGAACTGCATATCGGCCTGAAAGGTACGATGAATGCCCTTTTTCTAAAAGACATGGCGGCCAAAGTCCGGCGTGGGCAACGAGGCCGCTTGGAAGATGGGTTGGCACCGGCTGGCATATGTTATGGCTATCGGCCAATTCATGAGATGGATTCACGCGGAGAAGTCAGCCGAGGCAAACGTGAAATCATTGAAGCGCAGGCGGATATTATCCGCCGTATTTTTGAAGAATACGCGATTGGCATCAGCCCACGCGCCATTGCCAAGCGTCTGAATATGGAAGGCGTCCCCAGTCCGCGCGGCGGTCAATGGGTTGCATCGGCCATTAATGGCAGCCGGGCGCGGAAAAGCGGCATTTTGCACAACGAGCTTTATGTCGGGCGTATGACTTATAACCGCCAGACGTTCCGCAAAGACCCTGACACAGGCAAGCGCATTCCCCGCCTTAATCCGCAAAGCGAATGGAAAACAGCTGAGGTTCCTGAACTTCGCATCATCCCGGATAATTTATGGGATCGGGTTCATGCTGTTAAATACCAGAAGGGCAAGAACATGCCCGTTCACAAAACACGCCGCCCGAAGCACCTTTTTTCCGGTTTAGTTCATTGTGGGGTATGCGGAGGCAGCTATACCGTCAATGGCGGCACCAAGCTCAGATGCAGCAGACGGCGCGAAAGCGGCACATGCACGAACGGCCGCGTCGTTTCCATTGAAATGTTGGAAACGAAAATTTTGCAGGGATTTGAGCGGCAGTTGTTATCCGAAGAGGCTTTCCAGCATTTTGTGAAGACGTTCAACGAAGAACGTGCCCAGATAAAGGCAGAACTGAACAAAAAGCACTTCAATCGTGAGAAGGAGCTTACTTCTGCCAACCGCCGCATTAAGCAAGTCGTTAACATGATGCTCGATGGTATGGACTCAAAGGCGCTCCGTGCCGAGCTTATGGAACTGGAACAGCGCGTGGAAACGCTGGAAGTGGATGCGAAGCTTGAGAAGGCAACGCCGACCAATGTGATTGAAATCCACCCTCAACTTCCCAACATCTACGAGCGCAAGGTGAAGGCTCTTCGGGATGCCCTTAGGGAAGGTGATACTTCGCGGTCAAAGGCCATAGAAGCTCTCCGGGCGATGATTACGGACGTTACCGTAAAGCCGGGGCCGAAAAAGGGAGAAGTCATGCTTGAATTTCATGGCTCTATCCCGGCGGTTTTAGCCTTTGCCTCCGGGAAGGAGGGTTCAAAGCACGATCATACTGTATTAATGGTAGCAGCGGAGGGATTTGAACCCCCGACCAAGGGATTATGATTCCCCTGCTCTACCACTGAGCTACGCTGCCAAACCGGTTATCCGCGACTTCAGGCGACACGGCGACGGTGGTGGGCGCGACAGGGATTGAACCTGTGACCCCTACCATGTCAAGGTAGTGC
>CAZBSB010000024.1:0-16577 GCA_964494535.1 uncultured Rhodospirillales bacterium | reverse complement strand
GGAGGGGCGCATCTCGGTCATTTCCGCCTTGCGTTCGGCCATTTTGTTGACGACGGTGCCGGAATATTGCTCGTCAACATCAATGACGACTTCTTCAATCGGTTCCAGCCGCTGGCCGTTGTCCATCTGCATCAGCACCCGCGGGCGGCTGATGGAAAGCTCGAAGCCTTCGCGGCGCATGGTTTCGATCAGGATGCCCAATTGCAATTCGCCGCGGCCGGCGACCTCGAAACTGTCTTTTTCCTCGGACTCCGTGACGCGGATGGCGACATTGCCTTCGGCCTCGCGCAGCAGGCGTTCGCGGATCATGCGGCTCGTTACCTTATCGCCTTCTTGCCCCGCAAGCGGGCTGTCATTGACCGAGAAGGTCATGGCGATGGTGGGGGGGTCAATGGGCTGCGCCTGCAAGGGTTCGGTGACGCTGAGATCGCAGATCGTGTCGGCGACCGTGCTTTTGGGCAGGCCGGCGAGCGCGACGATGTCGCCCGCCTGGGCTTCTTCAATCGCCACGCGCTCGATGCCGCGGAAGGCCAGCACTTTGGTGATGCGACCCTGCTCGATCAGTTGGCCGTCGCGGGTCAGCGCCTTGACGCTCATATTGGGGCGGACGCTGCCGCCTTCGATACGGCCGGTGAGAATGCGTCCGAGGAAGGGATTGGCTTCCAGAATCGTGACCCGCAAGCGGAAAGCGGAGCCGGCTTCCACCTTGGGTGGCGGCACATGCTTGATGATGAGGTTGAACAAAGGGGACAGGTCGGTGCCTTTTTCGGTTGGGTCAGTCACCGCCCAGCCTTCGCGGCCGACGGCGAAGAGGGTGGGGAAATCCAGCTGCTCGTCGGTGGCGTCCAGCGCGGCGAAGAGATCAAAAACTTCATCATGCACCTGGTGGGGGCGGGCGTCGCCGCGGTCAATCTTGTTGACGACGACGATGGGGCGCAGGCCGAGCTTGAGCGCCTTGCCGACCACGAATTTGGTTTGTGGCAACGGACCTTCCGCAGCGTCCACCAACACCACCACGCCGTCCACCATGGAGAGGATGCGCTCCACCTCGCCGCCGAAATCGGCGTGGCCGGGCGTGTCCACGATATTGATGCGCGTGCCTTGCCAGTCAATCGAGGTGCATTTGGCCAGGATGGTGATGCCGCGCTCTTTTTCCAGATCGTTGCTGTCCATGACCCGTTCGGCCACTTTTTCATTGGCGCGGAAAATGCCGGATTGGCGCAGCATGGCGTCCACCAAGGTGGTTTTGCCATGGTCAACATGGGCGATGATGGCAATATTCCGCAATTCCATTTTCTGGCGTCCGTTCGTGCTGTTGGTTTTTCAGGGCGCACCTGATGGCGCCGTTAGCGGCCGCAATGGCCGAATCACGCGCTCTTATGGCGCTTTTACCATCCGGGGGCAAGCAACTATTGCAAGCATTGCGCGGCCGGCGTTAACCACCCTGAGCGGCGGCATGGAGCAAATAATAAGCCTGCACACCGGTGCCAACCGCATAACAGGCGGCGCAAGCGAGCAGCACGGCCGTGGCGCGGTTGATGATGAGGATGGTGCGCTCGGTAAAGTGTTTGCGGAAGATGGCGACGCCGCCGGCCAGGAGCGTCCACCACAAAGCGGCGCCGGCAAAGATGCCGCCGGTCATCATCGCCGCCTCATAATGGTTCACCGTGCCGCTGAGGGTGGCGATGATGGCCAGGGTTGCCAGCACGGTGACCGGGTTGGTGCAGGTCAGCGCCAGGCCGCTGAAAAAAGCGGCGATGATGTTGCCGACGCTGACATCTTCCGTATTGGCCAGATGCGGCTTCTTGCCCCAGGCATTGCCGGCCATGAAGGCCAATAGTACGCCGCCCACCAGCGTGATCTCGGTCTGATAGCCGGTGACGACGCCCAGCACGGCGGAAACGCCATAGACCGCCAGCGCGCCGAACAGCGCGTCGGCGGTGGCTGCGCCCATGCCGGTCATCAGGCCGGTCAGCAAGCCGCGCTGCGCGGTGCGCCGGATGCAGAGCAGGCCAATGGGGCCGACGGGCGCCGAGATCATGAAGCCGATAATCAGGCCGCGGTAAAAGAAATCCAGAACTTCAAACAAGCATCGTCCCCGTCATAGGCGCAGCGGCAGACCTGGCTAACGCGACAGGATATTGCTGATTTCGCGCAGATTGGTGCGGGCGCGCAGCACATAAAAGCCCTGCGACGCCAGGTGGCTGGGCAAGAATTGGCTGTCCGGCGTGCCGCTGACGATGACGTAGGGCTGAAGCGTCGCCACTTCGTGAAAACTGCGGAGCATGTTGTTCCAGACATTGGTCAGGTCGCGCTCCTTGATCAATTGCGCGTAATCCTTGCCGAGCTCACGTAATAACAAGTAATAGGCATAAGCGCGGCCTTTGGTGCTGTAAAAAATATCGTCGGCATGGCCTTCGACGAGCCAGAAGCGGCCTTCGCGCAGATAATTTTCGATGATGGCCGACTGCGAGCCGAGATCGCCGGTGATGTTGTCCATGACGGCGATTAGATTGTCGCTGCGCGGGTCGAACACCGCGCGGCCTTCGATAAGGCGCTGGTTATAATTCAGCAATGACTTGCGCGCGGCGCGATACTGCGCTTCCGAGGATGAGGTTGGCATCAGCGAAGTCTGGGGGTTGAAAATCCAGACATCGCCCGGGTAGCGCAGCAGGCCGGAGGCCGTGTCCAGGTCAGGATCGACCTGGCTGGAGCCGCGGGCGCGGCCGATTTGCTCGCTCATCATGGCGCCGAAGCGCGCCAGGGCGTACATGATACCCTGCTGAAAATTGGGCATGTTATCCAGCCAGTAACCGGGCAGGAAGAAGGGGTCGTTGGCCACCCAAGGGTGTTGGTTCACTTCGCGGTCAATCAGCGCGGCGGCGATGGCGACGGCATGGCTGCCGGTGCGGGCGGCGGTGTTGGCGTCGGTCACCGAGGCGACAGCGAAATTGGGGTCGTCATCTACCGTGCTGGAGATGAACATCGCCAAACCCCAGCCCAGCACGAGTAATAGCAGGAAACCAACCAGAATGCGCAGCTTGCCGCCTGGCGTGATCAGTGCCAGGACGCCGCCGAGTTTGGCGCCGATATAGCTTAGAAAGGGTTTGAGGCTTGCCATGCTGTGTTGTCATCCCACGATGTAGTTTACCACGCTTCGTCTTTGCTTTTGGCGGCAGCCTGTGCCGCGCCAGGGCGAAACCAGTTGGCGCCAGGTTTGGTGAAGAGCAGGAACAGCGCGCCGTAGCCGAGCGTCAGGTAGGCGACGGTGCCGGCGGAATAGAGGCCGCCGGGCAGGTTGAAAACGGCGAAGATATTGAGCGCGCCGACTATCAGACACAGCACCCGTGCCCAGTCCTGCCCGCGTTTGACCTGGCTTAGCACCCAGGCGACGATGCCGGCGGAGAACAAGATAACCACGCCGAACGCGATGACGACGAATTTCTGCACTGATTGCAGCAGCTGTTCGGTATCGAGGACGACATCGCCGCCGCTTTGTTCCTGCATCTGAGCCATGGTCTGGTTGAGCATAGCCATGAATTCGGGATTTGATTCGGGATTGCCGAGGAGTTGGTGCGTGAAGCCAAAAGAGGTCAGCCAATAAAGCAGCCAGCTTCCCCACAGCAGCAGGACGGCCAGGCCGACTTGTGACGGCCGGTTGTTGTTTGGCAGGTCTGACTTGTGATCCATAGGCGACTCCCGAAGATTGTCCGTGCAAGCTATCACCCCGCGTTCGGCCAGGCAATGCTGTGCCGGCGCCAATCGCGGATTGGCAAAGCGACTGGCCTGCGGCATAGTGCGGCGTTACTTTTGCCGGAATCATCACATGACAAGCCCCGAAAAGATTATCGCCGCCGCCTGGAACGACCGCGCGACGCTGACGCCGCAGACACAGGGTGCGGTGCGCGACGCCGTGAACAGCGCTCTGGCCGGATTGGATGCCGGCACGCTGCGGGTGGCGGAAAAGCGCGAGGGCGGGTGGCAAGTCAATCAATGGGTGAAGCAGGCGATTCTGTTGTCCTTTCGGTTGAACGATAACCGGATGATGGGTGATGGCGCCGCGCCGTGGTTCGACAAGGTGCCGTTGAAAGCCGCTGGTTGGGATGAGGCGCGCTATCGCGCCGCCGGTTATCGCGCCGTGCCGGGCAGTGTGGTGCGGCATGGCGCCTATATCGCGCCGGGCGTGGTGCTGATGCCCAGCTTCGTCAATCTCGGCGCTTTTGTGGATAGCGGCACGATGGTGGACACCTGGGCGACCATCGGCTCCTGCGCGCAGATTGGCAAGAATGTGCATATCTCGGGCGGCGCCGGCATTGGCGGCGTGCTGGAGCCGCTGCAGGCTAATCCGGTGATCATCGAAGATAATTGCTTCATTGGCGCGCGCGCCGAGGTGGCGGAGGGCGTCATTGTCGGCGAAGGTGCGGTGTTGTCCATGGGCGTCTATCTCGGCGCTTCCACGAAGATTGTGGATCGCGCGACGGGCGAGATTTTCATCGGCAAGGTGCCGCCATTTGCCGTGGTGGTGCCGGGCAGTCTGCCGGGCAAGCCGTTGCCGGACGGGTCGCCGGGGCCGGCGCTGTATTGCGCCGTGATCGTCAAGCGGGTGGATGCCGTGACGCGCGCGAAGACGGGCATCAATGAACTTTTGCGCGACTGAAGCGGTGTTGACGGAACGGGAGCGCCGATGACACCGCCGAATCCGCTGCGCGGCATGGTGCTGGGGGCTGCCGGTTATTTCAGCTTTACCTGTGCCGATGCGCTGGTGCGCGCCGTTAAAGACGGCGGTTATCCGCCCTGGCAGTTGGCGTTTATTCTCTCGCTGGCTTCGCTCGGCATCTTGCTAGTGCCGGTGGTGGCGCGGTGGCAATGGCGGCGCTTGGCGACGCGGCGGCCAGGCTTTCATCTGTTGCGCAGCAGCGCCAATCTCATCGCGCTGCTCTGCGCTATGTATGCGGTGACGCATATGCCGCTGGCGGAGTTTTATTGCCTCGTTTTCCTGGTGCCACTGCTGGTGACGATTGGCACCATGGTATGGCTGGGCGAGCCGGTCAGCCGCGCCGCGTGGGGCGCGGTGGCGCTGGGGTTGGTTGGTGTTGGCATCGCGCTGCAGCCGTGGCAGCTCTTGACGGATGCGTCCGGCCTCAGTCTGGCGCATGGGGTTACGCTGTTCGGTGTGTTTGCCGGCGCCACCAATGTGCTGATCACGCGGCGGTATGGGGTAGGCGAAAGCGCGCTTAGCCTGCCGGTCTATTATTTTGTCTTGAGCATCGTCGTTACCGGTCTCATGACGCTGGGGTGGGGTGGGGCGCCGGTGCAGGCCGGCCATCTATGGCTTATGTTGGCGGCCGGCGCCATGCAGGGGCTGGCCAATCTGGCGGTGATGCGCGCTTTTCAAACTACTAGCCCACCTTATGTGGCGCCGACGCAATATACGCAGCTGTTTTGGGGCGTGATCATCAGCGTGTATTTTTGGCAGGAGAAACCCACGACCGCTACTTTGTTTGGCGCGGCACTGGTGATGATGGCCGGCGGTTCGTTGTTCTGGCGGCAGCTACGGCGGCCAGTTGCCGCACTCAAGACCGGTTGTTATCAACGATAGTCGACGATCTTGAGCGGACGCGGCGCGGCTTCGGTTGTCTCGGCGAAATCATGGTCGGTCATGAATTGGCCGAGTTGGGCGCGTTGGCGGAGTTGGGCGGCGTCCAGCAAAATGCGCGCCGCCCAGTGATAAACATTGTTGTCCCGCACCTGTGCGCGCATGAGGCGCATCCGTTCGCGCTGCTCATCCGCGCTCATGGCGGCGGCGCGCAGCATGGCTTGCGCCATGCCTTGCGGATCATAGGGGTTGACCAGGAGCGCTTCCTCAAGTTCCTTGGCGGCGCCGGCAAAATTGCTGAGAATCAGCACGCCTTGTTCGTCATCGCGGCTGCCGACGAATTCTTTGGCCACCAGAGTCATGCCGTCATGCAGGCTGCTGACGACGCAGAGATCGGCGCCGCGAAACAGCGCCGTCACATTGGCCGGTTCATGATGCGTCGCCAGCAGGATGATGGGCTGGTAATCCGCCGTGCCGAATTCGGCATTGACGGCGGCGGCGGCGCGCTGCGTTTCCTCCTGCACCGCTTGATAGGCGGGCAGGCTGCTGCGGGTGGGGGCGGCGGCCTGGATGAAGCAGAAGCGGCCGCGCAAGGCGGGGTTTTGCCGCAGCAATTCGCCGACGGCCAAGAAACGGTCGAGGATGCCTTTGGTGTAATCAAAACGCTCGACGCCGACGCCGATAATGGCATCCGGCGGCAGGTTGTGGCGCGCCCGCAGCGCCGCGCGGCAATCCGCGATGGGCAACGCCCGCGCCAGCCCTTCAGGCGGCCAGGCGATGGAGATGGGATAGGGGCGCACGAGGGTCGGTTGGCCGCCGCTGGTGACGATGGCCTGGTCGCGGTTGATGTTGCTTTCCAGGAAGCGATCCGCGGTGTCCAGAAAATTCTGGCAGTGGAACTGGGTATGGAAGCCCAGCACGGAGCTGCCCAGCAGCCCGTCCAGAATATCTTCCCGCCAGGGGCAGATGCTGAACATTTCCGGGTTCGGCCAGGGGATGTGCCAGAAGGTGAGGATGGTGGCATCCGGCAGTTTTTCCCGCAGATAGCGCGGCAGCAGCGCCAGATGATAATCCTGCACCAAGATAACGGGATTGGGCGTTTTGGCTTGTGCCAGCACGGCAGCCGCGAATTTGCGGTTGACGGTTTGGTAATGTTCCCAGTCGCTGTGGCGGAAGACCGGACGGACGAAGGCGATATGGCTGAGCGGCCATAGGCCTTCATTGGCGAAGCCGTAGTAATAGCCTTGTTCCTCTTCGGCGGTCAGCCAGACGCGGCGCAAGGTATAAGCGGGATTATCTGGCGGCACGGGCAGGCAGTCATCGGCATCAACCTGCTGCCGGTCGGCGCTGCCGCTGCCATGGGCGACCCAGGCGCCGCCGCAGGCGCGCATCACCGGCTCCAGCGCCGTGACGACGCCGCTGGCCGGTCGTTGCAAGGTGATTGTGCCGTCCTGCAGGCTATGGATATAAGGCTCGCGGTTGGAGACGATGATGATTTCGGCGCCGGGCAATTCCTGATCCAGCAGGGTTTTCAGAGTCTGCGGCGTCCATTGCACCTTAATATGATCCAGCGCGTCCGTGCCCTGGCTGAGGGCGCGCAGGCGCTGCCGCACTTCCCGCACCACGGGCAAAAATTCGCGCGGCAGGCGCTGGCTGGCGAAGCTGGCCTCTGGGTTGGTCAGCGTGGCGCGCAGGCGCCCCAGCCAGGCGCGCAGGGTCAGTTTGGCGGTGGCGATGGTCACCAAAGCCGCCGCGATGGCCACCAGGAGCGTGAAGCAGAGGAAAAATATCTTGGTGTCGTGCACCCGCCGCAGGCTAAAGCCCAGATCATGCAGCACGATGAAACGATGTGGCGCGCCTTCGGCGGCCAGTTGAATGGCAAAATTGGCCAGCATCACCTCGCCGGCGGGCAGGGAAAGCATGGCGTAAGGTGCGGCAGTGTGATCGGCGCAGGTCAGGTCGTTCGGCCAGGCGGCGCTGTGCGCCAAGGGCTTTGGCGCCGCGCCGCACAGGCCGACGGCCAGGACGCGGCTATCTTGGGCGATTTTGTCGAATAACTTTTGATAAGGCGCCAGTTTGGCTTCGCCTTGCCATAAAGCGCGCAGATTATCCTCCACCGACTGGGCGACCAGTTGCGCGCGCTGCTCCACATCGCGGCGGAACCAGTCCAGCACCAGCCGTTCGGTCACCGGCACGGTCAGCGCGGCCAGTAGGGTCAGCGTCGCCAATAACGGCGCAATAAAGCGAAAGACGAACATGACGGGACGCTAGGTGATGTCAGCATTCTTGTCATGGGAAAAATCATCGTGCAGCTACCAGCAATCATTGTGACAAAAAATTGCCATAATCTTTGGTGGCTTGATTATTGATTTGTTCAGTAATGAGTCATGATGCGGATGATGATTGCTGTGGTGATGATGGAGCGAGAATTATACTGTGCTGAATGTCAGTGAATTCTTGCCGTTCGTGCCGCAAAAAGATGCGGCGGCGGCCTTGCTTGGTTGGCGTGGCCATGCCACATCTCTCGCGGCCATGAGTGTTCAACCTGTTTCGCCGGTTCATCCCGTCACACATCATCTTTCCGGCATGAGCTACGCCATCATGGGCTATGCCATCATGACGGTGTTCGACACGCTGCTCAAACAGGTGAGCCAGAGCGGCCTGTATCCGCAGCCGCAGATGATGGCGACGGTCGGGCTGTTTTGCGCCGCCACCATCGGCCTGGTGGCGCTCAGCACGGGCGGGTTGCAGCGCCGGTTGGGCACCAAAAAACTCGGGTTCCATTTGTGGCGCGGGTTGCTGTCGCTGGGCGCGTTTTTCGTCGGGTTTTATGCGCTGCGGCATATTCCGCTGGTGGATTTTTACGGCATTATCTTCGCCATTCCGATTTTTGTCACGCTGCTGTCCGTGTTTTGGCTGAAAGAGCATGTGGGTTGGCCGCGCTGGACGGCGATTGGCTGCGGCTTTATCGGCGTCATCCTCATGCTTCGCATGGGGGTGAAGCAGGCGCCGTCGGCCGGCGAGATGTGGGGTTATTATGCGGCGCTGGGCTGCGCGGTGTTGAATGCGCTGACATCGGTGATGGTGCGGCGCTATGGGCGCGGCGAGTCCAACCTCACTTTTTCGTTTTATACGGCGGTGTGCAATATCGCGGTGTCCGGCGCGCTGTGGCTGTGGTACGGCGGCGTGGCGTTTGCGGCGCTCGATTTGCTGCTGCTGGGGTTGGCGGGGGTGCTGGTGGGGTTCGGCAGTATTCTGCTGATGACGGCCTTTCAACGCTCACCGCCGCCGGCGGTGGCGCCGTTTCAGTATACGCAATTGGTGTGGGGCGCGGTGCTGGGCTATTGGCTGTTCAACGAGGTGCCGAGTTTCTGGTCACTGACCGGCGCTGGCATTGTGATCGGCAGCGGGCTGCTGGTGCTGTGGCGGGAGGCGGCCCTGGCGCGGGCGCTGAAGCGGGCGGCGAAGGTGCTGGATCAGGCGGCGATGTGAAGGGTTTCAGACGCGCCGCAGCGCCAACACGGCGTTGAGGCCGCCGAAGGCGAAGGAATTTTTTAGGGCGGCTTGCATGGGCAGGGCGCGGGCGGCGTTGGGCACCACATCCAGCGGGCAGTCGGCATCCGGCTGGAGGAAGTTCATGGTGGGCGGCGCTTGCTGTGCCTGCAGTGCCAAAGCGGTGGCGATGGTTTCGAGCGCGCCGGCGCCGCCGAGCAGGTGGCCGAACATCGCTTTGCTGGAAGAGACTGGTAGTATCGCGGCGCGGTCGCCGAAGATTTTATAGAGCGCCTGGGTTTCCGTGACATCGTTGGCTCGGGTGCCGGTGCCGTGGGCGTTGACATAGTCCACTTGCGCCGGCGTCAGGCCGCTATCGGTCAAAGCCATTTGCATGGCGCGCGCCATGCCGTCGGCGTCCGGGGTGGTGATGTCTTTGGCGTCGGCGCTCATGCCGAAGCCGGCGAGTTCGGCATAGATTTTGGCGCCGCGCGCTTGCGCAGCCGCTAAGGTTTCCAGCACCAGGGCGCCGCCGCCTTCGCCCAGCATCATGCCCTGGCGATCTTTGGAGAAGGGGCGACACAAGTCCGGCGCCATGACGCGCAGGGCTTCCCAGCCTTTCAAGGTGCCATAGGTCAGGCAGGCTTCGCTGCCGCCGGTCACCGCCACGTCCACGGCGCCGGAGCGCACCAGATGCAGCGCGACGCCGATGGCGTGGGTGGCCGAGGCGCAGGCCGAAGCAGTGGTGAAGGCGGGGCCTTGCGCGCCCAGCTCCATGCTGACCAGGCTGGCGCCGGCATTGGCCATGAGGCGCGGGATGGTGAGCGGATGCAGCCTTCCGTTGCTGACGCCGAGCCGGTCATAGCCGTCTTCCAGCGTGCCTTGGCCGCCAGCGCCGGTGCCGATGATGCAGGCGGTGCGCGGCGCCAAAGCGGGCGTCATGGTCAGGCCGCTGTCGCGCCAGGCCTGGCGCGCCGCCACGACGGCGAATTGCGCGAAGCGGTCATAGAGGCCGATGCGCTTGGGATCGAAATGGTCTTCGGCGCGGAAGTTCGTGACCGGATAGCCAGGGTAGCTGAAGCTGCCCATGGGGCGGTTGAAGGTCACCTGGCCGGCGGCGACCGTGCCGGCGAAGAGGTTGGCGCTAAACGTAGCCAAATCATGCCCGGTGGGGGCGACGACGCCCATGCCGGTGATGACGACGCGTTGCGATGGCGACAGAGAAGACAAAATCAGGCCGCGCTTTGCTTCTGCGCGATCTGCTTTTCCACCAGCGCCACCACCTGACCCAGGGTTTCAAACTCCTGGTTGTTGGAATTGGCGTTGAAGGGTAGTTCGACCTTGAATTTATCTTCGAGCGCGAAGACGATTTCCACGACATCGAGCGAGCTGATGCTGAGATCGGTCAGCTTGGCATCGAGCGCCAGCTTGTCACGATCCACCATGGCTTTGGCGGCGATGATGTCCAGAATCTCGTTGGTCAGAGCGGCGTCGGCCATGCGGTAAAATCCTTGCTTCGATAAGACGGCTGCTGCAGGACTAGCGGGATTCCGGCTTTTGCTCAAGCGCCTTGACGCTGGCATCCAGGTTGTCCACGCGGTTCATCAGCGATTTCAGCCGGTTAATCGCCAGATGCTGTTCCACGGCGCGCTCGCGCGGGATGGCGGGGGCGCCGCCATAGACCTGGCGGGCGGGGACATGGGTGCCGACGCCGCTCATGGACATGATGACGGCGTCATCGCCGACCTTGACGTGATCAGCCAGGCCGCTGGCGCCGCCGATGACGACTCGGTTGCCCAGAGTGACGCTGCCGGCCAGGCCGACGCGGCCGCAGAGCAAGCAATCCTCGCCGATCTGGACATTATGGCCGATTTGCACCTGGTTATCAATTTTCGTGCCGCGGCCGATGCGGGTATCCACGATGGTGCCGCGGTCTATGCTGGTGTTGGCGCCGATTTCCACATCGTCGCCGATGATGACGGCGCCGAGCGAGGCGATGCGCAGCCAGCCTTTGGTATTCGTGGCGGTCACGCTGCCATCGCTTTTCGCCGCTTCCACGCTGCCTTTTTCCGCCGTGACGAAGCTGAACCCGTCGCTGCCGATGCTGCCGTTGAAATGCAGCAGGCAGCGGGCGCCGACGACGCAGCCGGCGCCGATGCGGACGCCGGCGCGCAGCACTGTATCGGCGCCGATGGTGGCGCCGGCTTCAACAGTGACTTGGGATTGCAGTACGCAGCGGTCGCCGATGGTGGCGCCGGCGCCGACGGTGCAATACGGGCCGATGACGACATCCTTGCCCAGCCTGGCCGTGGCGTCCACCACGGCGCTGTGATGCACGCCGGTGCCGAAATCTGGCGGCGGCGCGAACAAGTTGGTGAGGCGCGACAGGGCCAGGCGTGGGCGTTCGACCCGCAGCAGATTCGTTGCGGTTTCGCGCGGCGCCTTGGCGCTGACCACGGCGGCCAGGACGGGTTTGCCGGCCAGCAAGGGGAGCAGTTTGTCATCCATGGCCAGCGCGAGGTCGGTCGACGCTTGATAGGCGGTGGGATGCACCGGGCGGGTGACGGTGACGGCACCGTCGCCTTCCAGCGTGGCGTTGATTGCTTGCGCCAGGGCGGCGAGGGTATAGGAACGGGACATGGTGAACCGAAAATGAGACGATAAATTTATTGCTTTGGCGGGATTATAAAGTCAATTTGCGGCCATGGCGAAGAGAATTGCAATCAGGTGCGCTCTGCTGGCGGCGCTGCTGCTGGCCTGGCCGGCGGTAGCGGGCTGGGACGTGCGGGAAATCAGGCGACCGGAGGGCGGGCTGGATTATTGCGTCGCCGATTGGCGGTTGCGGGATGGCAGGCACCTCAATATCGCGCTGGATGCGGTGGGGCGCGTCAATCTCGGGCTGGTGCTGCCGCGCGGGCGGTTTGACGCCGAAAATCAGCCAACGCTGCGCCTGGCTTTAGATGAAGCGTGGACGCAGACTGGCGTGGCGCGGGTGCTGGCGCCGCCGATTCTGCTGGTGGATATTGCGGACAAAAGCGGTTTTGTCACCGCCTGGCGCGCGGCGCGGCAATTGACGGTGGCGGGCGCCGGGAAACCGCTGGTTTTCGCGCTGGACGACAAGGCTAGCGGCGCCTTGACGGAACTGTGGCGTTGCGCCGGCCAGGCGGAGCCGGTGCTGCCGCCGGCGGTGCAGGCGGTTCTGCAGCAAGCGGGATTGGCGGACGGAGTGCAAGTGGTGCCGCCGCCGGCGGGATTAAGCGTGGTTGACGTGGCGTGGCAGCGCGGCCGCGTCAATGGTGGCATGGCGGGATTTGATCCGGGAACGGATTTTCGGGTCGCGGTGCGCGGCCAGTTGGCGGTGCTGAAAAGTTTTTGTCAGGGGTTATGGTCGGAAGAGATGGGGCTGGTGGTGGTGCGTGGGGCGGCGCGGCAGCAGCAGGGCGTGCTGGGTTGTCATGCCGGCGGGGTGGATGAAGTGATGGCGGTGGTGTTTCAGGCGCCGGGCGATGGCACGGGGCGCTATTATACTTTTGCCGGTGGTGGTGGCGACCGGAAGGCGGTGTTGGCGGCAGGCAAGGCGGTGGGAGCGGCTTTGTTGGAGAGAGGGGTTCTTGCTGCACCAACCCCTCCCCCTTAATCGCTTTGCGTTCATATCCCTCCCGCAGGGGTAGGAGAATAATTCACCCAGCTGCATAACTTATTTTAACGCACTGTCATAGGCAGGACATGGCGAGAGAATCACATTGATACCTGGCTACGGAACTTGTGCGCCGGATAGGTGCCGAGAATATTGACCTCATGGGCGAAGAAGCGGAGTTCTTCGAGCGCGTGGCGCATCGACACGGTTTCCGGGTGGCCTTCGATATCCAGATAGAATTGCGCGGCGGTGAAGTTGCCGTCCACCAGATAGCTTTCCAGTTTCGTGATATTGACGCCGTTGGTGGCGAAGCCGCCAAGAGCTTTATAGAGCGCCGCCGGCACACTGCGGACGCGGAAGATTAAAGAGGTCATGCAGGCGGTGGCCGGCGATACCGGCGCCGGCTGCCGCGCCAAAATCAGAAAGCGCGTGGTGTTGCCGTGCTGATCGGCGATGTTGCTGGCGATGCTGACCAGGCCATAGAGCTTGGCGGCGAGTTCGGAGGCGATGACGCCGACGGTCTTATCCTGCTGTCGCGCTAGGTTGGCGGCGGCCTGCGCCGTATTGCTTTCCGCGACCGGCCGAAAGCCGTGGCGCAGGATGAATTGCCGGCATTGCGACAGGCCTTGAACATGGCTGTTCACGGTTTTGATATCCGCGAGCGTGGCGCCGGGCAAGGCCAGGAGATGATGTTCCACCGGCTGGTAATGTTCACCGACGATGAACAGGCCGCCTTGCGGCAACAGGTGATGCACGTCCGCCACGCGGCCGGCGATGGCGTTATCCACCGGAATCATGGCGCGGTCGGCGCGCTGGTCGCGGACGGCGGCGAAGGCTTCCTCGAAACCCAGGCAGGGCAGTGTGGTATCGTGCGGGAAAACCGCGCGGCAGGCTAAGTCGGCATAGGAGCCGAGGGCGCCGCCGAAGGCGATGGTCAGGGGCTTGGTCATAGCTGTGAATGTGTCCTGTCGTCGTGCCTGGGGCAATCTGCCGCAGGGTGGACGGCTTTCGGTGCCGCGTCTGTCACAGTATAAACCATCCTTAGGGTCGGTTTGGCAATCACCCTCGACAAAAGAGGGCGAAGCGCCTAATTTCCGGCCAGTTTTTTGCCGCGCCCGGCGCGGCTCAGCAGGACGTCATCATGAGCTTTCAGTTCAACAAAATTTTCGCGGCGCTGCTGGTGGCGGTGCTGGCCGCCTATCTCGCCGGCTATGCCGCCAAGGGTGTGGTTCATGCCGAAGTGCCGGAAACGATTGCTTTTCCGGTTGGTGATTTGAAAGTTGCCGAGGCAGCGCCGGCTGGCGGCACGCCGGCCGCTGCGCCGCAGGCCGAGCCGATCAATGCTCTGTTGGCGGCGGCGGACACGGCGGCGGGTCAGAAGGCGTCACGCGCTTGCACGGCTTGCCATAGTTTCGAGAAAGGCGGCGCCAACAAGGTGGGGCCGGCGTTGTGGGGCATTCTGGGACGCGGGGTGGCCAGCGTGGCCGGCTTCGCTTATTCGGAAGCGATGCTGAGCCACAAGGACAAGAAGTGGACTTATGAGGAGTTGAATCAGTTTCTGTTCAACCCCAAGGCGCATGTGCCGGGCACCAAGATGGCGTTTGCCGGCATGAAGAAGACGGATGAGCGTGCCGCGCTCGTTGCTTGGCTGCGGACGCTGGCGGATACGCCGGAAGCGTTGCCGCAATGAGCCAAACGGCGCCCGCACCGATGGCAGGCGCCGTGCCGGTGGAATTCACGGCGTTGCTGCACCGGTTGGCCGATGCCTCTGGGGAAATTATCCGGCCTTATTTTCGTTCCAACCTC
Organism: uncultured Rhodospirillales bacterium; assembly: GCA_964494535.1. Taxonomy (GTDB): domain Bacteria; phylum Pseudomonadota; class Alphaproteobacteria; order UBA9219; family RFNS01; genus JAGOHT01. The sequence continues at coordinate 2,046 of CAZBSB010000024.1, read as the reverse complement.
GCCATCACCGCCAAGCCGGATGCTACGCCGGTGACGCTGGCGGATGAAGGCGCCGAGCGCGCCATCCGTGACTTGCTGGCGGTGGCGCGGCCGGATGATGGCGTGTGGGGCGAGGAATATGGCCAGCAGAATCTGGATGCCGAATGGGTGTGGGTGATTGACCCGATTGACGGCACCAAGGCTTTCGTCGCTGGCAAGCCACTGTTCGCCACGCTGATCGCGCTGCTGCATGAAGGGCGGCCGGTGCTGGGGGTGATTGACCAGCCGGTGCTGGGTGAACGCTGGGTGGGCGGCGCGGGGTTGGCCGCGACGTTCAACGGCTTGACGGCGCGCACCAGCGCTTGCCGGCAGCTCGACAAAGCGCGGTTCAATACCACGTCGCCGCGGATGTTCCCTGGCGCGCTGCATTCGGCTTATGACCGGCTGGCCACTGCCTGCCGGCAGATTACTTATGGCGGCGATGCTTATGCTTATGGGCTGCTGGCTTCCGGACATTTGGACATCGTGCTGGAAGCGCAGTTGAAGCTGCATGATTTTGCGGCGCTGGCGCCGGTTATCGCCGCGGCGGGCGGGATGGTGACAGACTGGCAAGGGCGGCCGCTCCATGCCGAAAGTGCTGGCGATGTTTTGGCCAGCGCAAACGCCACGCTGCATGAGCAGGCGTTGGCACTGCTGCAGCCGCACTGATAGCGGCAATGGACGGCGTGATTTGAGCCTGCCATAGTCCGCGCCGGTTTTGTTCCGGAGATGCATGTTTCGCACCGCGTTGATGTTCGGCCTGCTTGGGCTGCTGCTGGCTGTTGGACTGATTGTTTGGCAGGGTTATGCCCAGGTGCTGGCGGCGTTCGCCGCGGCCGGCTGGGGGATTTTGTGGGCGAATTTGTTTCATCTGATGCCGCTCGTCATGGCGTCCTATGCGTGGATCTTGCTGTGGCCCGGGCGCAAGCGGCCGAGCCTGGCGGCGATGAGTTATGTGATGTGGGTGCGCGTGGGTATCAATAATCTGCTGCCGGTAGCGCGCATCGGCGGCGAGGTGGCGGCGGCGCGGCTGCTGATCAAGCAGGGATGGCGGCGGGGGCCGGCCATCGCCAGCACGGTGGTGGAGACCACGGTTTCGGTCGTCACGGTGTTCATTATGATCGTCAGCGGCATCATGCTGCTGACGGCGCATGATCCCGAAACGGCGACGCTGACGCGCCTCATCGCCGGCGCGTTGTTCTCGCTGCCGCTCATCGCGCTGCTGCTGGCGGTGCAGCGTTATGGGTTGTTCAGTTTTCTTGGCCGCCTCGCGCATCGCATGACCGGCGGCCGTTGGCAGGAGCTGATGCAGGATACGGCGCGGCTCGACCGCGCCGTGCTGTGCTTGTATCGGCGGTGGGGCAAGTTGCTGCACAGTACGGTGTGGATGCTGCTCTCCTGGTATCTCAGCGCCGGCGGTATTTGGCTGGCGCTGCAGTTTCTGGGGCACCCGTTGCCGTTCACGGATTGCGTGATCATTGAGGCGATGGTGCAGTTGGTGAGCAGCGCCGCCTTCATCATGCCCGCGGCGCTGGGCGTGCAGGAAGGCGCGTTTTTATTTTTCGGCGGATTGCTGGGGCTGCCAGCGGAAACGGCCTTGGCGCTGGCGCTGATCCGGCGCTGCCGCGATTTGATTTTGTTCGTTCCGGCGTTGGTGGTGTGGGGGCTGCAGGAGGGGAGGGGGTTGTTTGGAGTGCGGACGGTTTGAGAGAGGGATTGCTGATGCGGTCAAATTTGCTGTTAATCTAAGTCAGGCAAAAGTAAATTGAAGCGCTACAGCAAAGACTTGGGGTGGTTGTGTTCGCGAACAGCAATTCTGGCAGAGCCAAATCCGTGAAACTGTGCGGAAAGTATTTCGTTGCCGTGTTTCTATTGCTCGCCCTTGCAAAGGTTGCTGTGGCTGAAAAAGACGATCTGTATGTAAGGTATGTGGTTGAAGAGATTATTCGTACTTCGTCAGATCATCGAGACCGTTATACTAAGGTATCTATATACAAAAGTGGAGATGTGACTTTTAGATGCCGCGAT
>CAZBSB010000023.1:0-16858 GCA_964494535.1 uncultured Rhodospirillales bacterium | reverse complement strand
CCTGATTGAGACTGTCCGACTTCGACAATGGCAAGCGTGTGCCAATCGCACGTTTGCGACCCACGAATGCTTCACCGCATTCGTATCTGCGCCTGACCATAAGGCCTTCCTCCCGATAGACCCGGTATATCTTCTTGATGTTATGGTCGTGCCCATCGCGCTTCAGCATGACCGCCAGACGCCGATAGCCAAACCGACGCCGTTCCGCCGCCAACGCCTTCAGGTGGTCGCGCAGATCGTCGTGGTTCTTTTTAGAAAGTTACCTTACACGCCGCCGCGATACCGACAGCACCTCGCACGCCCGTCGTTGGCTCACGGCAAACACCTGTTCAACCAGAGCCACGGCTTGCCGCCTGACGGCGGGCGTCACCATTTTTTTGACAAAACCTCTTTCAGCATCAGCTTGTCGAGTTCAGCGTCCGCCAACAGCCGCTTCAGTTTCGCGTTCTCAGCCTCAAGAGCGCGCAATTTCTTGGCATCGGACACATCCATGCCGCCGAACTTCGCCTTCCTGTTATAAAACGTCGCTTCGCTGATCCCGTGCCGTCGGCACAACTCGCCGGTTTTGGCTCCGGCCTCATGTTCTTTCAACACCCGAATGATCTGTTCTTCCGTAAACCGCTTCTTCATCCGTCTGCTCCTTCTCTCAGGTTGCAGACTTTCCGGCGACATTTTCGGGGGGCAGGTCAACCCGAATAGTCTGTGCTTCCATAAACCGCTGCTTCATCAGTCTGCTCCTTATTCAGGGTTGCAGACTCTACCTCATCTTGGCGACATTGGCCGGGAGAACGTCAGGATCAGTAAAGCCAACAAGGTTTGATCCAGTATTGGTCTCTAATGCTCGCGTAATGATATCGACAATCTGCGGGTAATACTGCAGAATAACTGGGTCTGTCGGTGGAATTACTTTTGCAAAAACGCTGCAGGGGTTCTGGGAGTGTGAGTCATGTAACCGCTCCTTATTTGCTGATGAGGTGTTCAAGCGCAGCTTTTTCAGCAGATTCAGCTGACATCCCCGCTTTCGTGCTTTGATAGAGTAGTTTTAAGAAATACCTACCCTGCCTGGCAGATGAGAAATGCATCATTTCTTTTTGCTTCTTATTGTCCCCAGAATAATGCGTCCAGACTCTATCGGCATACATACCTAAGCAAGTCGGCATTTCGTCGCTCAAACGCCGCACTATTGATGCCATATTGTTTTCTGACGCTTTACTGTGGTTGAGTATCAGCGCGCAGGCTTTGATTTCCGCCCCAACGCGATAGCTGGCATTTAGGGTATGGTCGGCATGGGCATAGCCAAAACCCGCACCAAAAGATATTCCGCTCAGCCATTTGCCTTGCTCATCGCCTTTGCCGAGCCACGCGCCCGCCAGCGTTCGGCTGGTGGCATTCATGCCAACCACGCCCTGGATGCTGGCGAAATCGTCGGCGACGAGAAAGGGCGCCTGCGATTCTGCCGTGATTTTCATGTTTTCCAAATTCGGGACTTCCTTACTGGTATTGCTCGGCAGCACGCCGGCGACGATGCTGACATTATTGTCCTTCTTCGCCAGCGTGGTGATGCTGATCGGAATAGCCGTGTCGCGTGACAGCCGTTGCAGAAAGCCAGCGATGACATCGCCAGGCGATTGATCGAGGGGCAAATCATTGCCGTCAACACCCACAATCCGCACACGCAGCGGCGTTTCCCACTTCGATATACGCGTATCCGCAGCACCATTTAGCACTGGCGGTATCCTGCTGCTCAGCGCCAGAACCATGGCAATCTCTTCCGGCGACAAATTGTCAGGCTTCAGTGTGCTGGCTTTTTCCTGGTTCTCCCAATCGGCCGGAACAGGGTCGCTGCTGACGATGCACTCGTCACAAAAATTTGCCAGCGTAGGCACTGCCGGCAGCAAACTGAGTGCCAGCAATGATCCCATGAAGATTTTGGTAATCCTTGGCAGCGACATCAATGTCTCCTAGGGTGCGTACCCAATAACTTTACATAAAGGTCAGGATGTGATTCAAGATTCATTGAGGTGGATCATGAGCACACGGTTTGATTTGAGCGATAAGGAATGGTCGTTGATCCGAGTCACTGCTACCCCAGGGGTTACGCGGCGCACGACGAACGGATGACCGACGCGTCTTGAACGGTATCTATTATATTCTGAGGGCTGGATGCCCACGGCGCGATCTGCCGGAACGATACGGCCCGTATACGACCTGTTACAACCGCTAAAATCGCTGGAGCCAGCGCGGGGTCTGGAAGAAGATATTCGACAGGCTGGCGCAAAAATCCAAAGATAGTCTGCATATGATCGACAGCACCATTGTCCGCGCCCACCGTGCCGCCAGCGGCGCAAAAGGGGGGAGTTGGCGCAAGGTATTGGCCGCTCACGCGGAGGCCGCACGACGAAGCTCCATGCCATGTCGACGGGCTGGGACGACCGCTCGCCTTCACGCTGACGCCGGGCATAGCCACGATGTACTCACAGTGCCGGAACTTCTCAATCATCCGACACCGCCCTTGGCCGTTTGCGCCGATAAAGCTTATGACAGCCAGCATGTCCGTCAGGCGATCCGTGATGATCGCGCCGTGCCCGTCATTCCCTACCGCTCCAACGCTTTAGATCCGAAGCCCTATGACAAGCGCCTTTGCCGCAAACGTAATTTCATTGAACGTTTCTTTTGCTGATGCAAGGACATGCGTCGGCTCTCCCAACGCTTTGACAAGCTTGCCAGAAACTTCCTCGCTACCGTCCATCTCTTCGCTATCCGCAGATGGCTCAGCTATTGAGTCCACACCCTAGCACATGGCCAGCCAGATAAAGTGATCCGCAGATCAGCATTCTGCTGGGCAGGTGTGATGTGCACAAATCAGCTATAGCGGCTTTCACGCTCTCCGCCATTGCGATATTTTTTATGTGGCACTCCCGCGCCGCCGCCAACAAGTTCTCAGTCGGCAAGGCGTTGGTTTCGCCTGGTATCGCTACGGCACGCAGGCCGGCCAGATGCGGGGCTAGGGGTTTGAGAAATTCCTGCGGTACTTTGCTTTTCAACATGCCGTAGATGACGTAGAGCGGCTTGGCCGTGTGTGGGTTTTGCTGCCAGGCTGCGGCTTGCGCGGCCAGCACTTCGCCGGCGGAATCGTTGTGACCGCCATCGAGCCAGAGTTCCCAACCGTTCGGTAGTAGGGCGGCCAGAGCGCCACTGGTCAAACGCTGCAAGCGCGCTGGCCATTCGGCCTGTTGCAGGCCGGCGGCGAAACAGCGTTCTGGCAACGCGCCCGGCAGCGCATAGCGCAAGGCGGCGACGGCGAGACTGGCATTCGCCAGCTGGTGGGCACCGAGCAAGGCCGGCATAGGCAGATTCATCGTGCCGAAATCGTCGAAATAGTGAAAACCGGCTTCGTGCGGCTCAATCCGCCAATCGCGGCTAAAGCGGCGCAAGGGTGCCGCCTTGTTGTTGGCTTCGCTGATGAAGACCGGCCAGACTTCCGGCGCCATTTGCTGGCCGATGAAGCAGGGAACGCCGTCTTTGATGATACCGGCTTTCTCGCCGGCGATTTTAGTCAGCGTATCGCCCAAGAATTCGCGGTGGTCATAGGAGATGCGGCTGATGACGCTGGCCAGCGGCTGCGCTACTACATTGGTGGCATCAAAGCGGCCGCCCAGGCCGGTTTCGAGTATGAGGAAATCCGCCGGCGTATCTGCAAAGGCCTTGAAGGCTGCGGCCGTCGTGGCTTCAAACTGGCTGATGCTGCCGGGGCGAATGAGCCGCGCCACCTCTTGCAACAGCGGCACCAAAGCGGCTTCGTCAATCAGCTTGCCGGCTAGGCGGATGCGTTCATGAAACCGCACCAGATGCGGCGAGGTATAGACATGCACGGTCTTGCCGGTTGCTTCCAGCATGGCGCGCAAAAAGGCGCAGGTGCTGCCCTTGCCATTGGTGCCTGCCACATGAATGACCGGCGGCAGCCGCTTATGCGGGTCGCCGAGCGCGTGAAGCAAATTGAAATAATCCGGCCGCAGGCTGAGTTCCACTAGTCGCGGAAAGCCGGCGGCCAATTGCGCCAGCAAATCGTCAGAGCGCACGAGGCTCAAGCGTCAGCCCTTGAGCTTGGCAGGCAGATTGACGGTCTTGCCGCCCATCAGCAGACCGATCAGCCGCGCCAGCGTGCTATGTAAATCCTGCCGCGCCACCACAATATCCACCATGCCGTGTTCCTGCAGATATTCGGCGCGCTGAAAGCCGCTGGGCAACGTCTCACGAATGGTGCTTTCAATCACACGGGCGCCGGCAAAACCGATGGTAGCGCCTTTTTCCGCGATATGAACATCGCCCACCATGGCGAAGGAGGCCGTAACGCCGCCGGTCGTCGGGTCGGTCAGCACCACGATATAAGGCAGGCCAGCGCGCTTCACCTGCTCCACGGCAATGATGGTGCGCGGCATCTGCATGAGCGACAAAGCGCCTTCCTGCATCCGCGCGCCGCCGGAAGACGGCACGACGATGAAAGCCGCATGCGTTTCCACCGCGTGCTGCGCGGCAGTGACGATACCTTCGCCCACGCCCATGCCCATGGAACCGCCCATGAAGGCAAAGTCGAACACCGCGGCCACGGCCTTGTGGCCGCCGATGGTGCCGGATGATGCCAGAATGGCGTCCTGGCGGCCGGTTTTGCTTTGCGCTTCTTTCAGGCGGTCGGCATAGCGTTTCTGGTCGCGGAATTTCAGCGGATCAACATTCACTTTGGGCAGCGTCAGCGCCGTGTGCTTGCCTTCGTCGAACAGCAACTCCATGCGCTGGCTGGCGCTGATTTTCAGGTGATACTGGCAATGGCGGCAGACATTCAAATTTTCCTGCAATTCACGTTTATGCAGCATGGCGCCGCAGGCGGGGCACCGATCCCACAGATTATCCGGCACTTCCTTGGGACCGACCAGGCTTTGAATCTTCGGACGGACGAAATTGGTCAACCAATTCATGTTATGCGACCCTCTTGGTGGCCTGCGCTAATTCCCGCACCAACGCAGTGATTTCCGGGACGATTTGTGCGCCTGGCTTGCCCTGGGCGTCAAGATTGACTGCGATGCGGTCAACAATGGCGCTGCCGACCACCACGCCGTCCGCGAACTGCGCCAGCGGCGCGATTTGCGCGGCGGTCTTCACGCCGAAGCCCACGGCCAGCGGCAATTTCGTGGAGTGGCGGAAGCGCGCCAGCGCGGCCTTCACATGCTCCACGGTAGCGCTCTTGGTGCCGGTGATGCCGGCGATGGAAACGTAATACAAAAAGCCGCCCGCGCCATCCAGCACCTGGGGCAGACGCTTTTCATCCGTCGTCGGCGTGGCCAGACGAATGATGGTCAGCCCATGCGCCTTGGCGGCGGTGCGGAAAACACTGTCTTCCTCTGGCGGCAAATCCACAATGATCAGCCCGTCCACCCCGGCCTGCGCGGCGGATGCTATGAAGGCCAGCTCGCCGAACGCCAGAATAGGATTGAAATAACCCATCAGGATGATGGGCGTGGTTTGATTGCTGGCGCGGAATTGCGTCACCAAAGCCAGGGTCTTATGCATGTCGGCGCCGCCCTTGAGGGCGCGGATGCCGGCGGCTTGAATGGCGGGGCCGTCCGCCATCGGGTCGCTGAACGGCATGCCGATCTCTATCAGGTCGGCACCGGCGCTTGGCAACTGTTCCAACAAGGCGGCGGTGGTGCCCTGGTCAGGATCGCCGGCCATGACGAAAGTGATCAAGGCGGCACGGTTGGCGGCTATGGCTTTGGCGAAACTGTCGGCGATGCGGTTGGCGCTCATATCGTCACCCCCAGCGCCTTGGCGACGGTGAAGATGTCCTTATCACCGCGCCCGCAGATATTGACGACCAGCAGATGATCGCGCGGCAGCGTCGGCGCCAGTTTCATGACGGCGGCAAGCGCGTGGGATGGTTCCAGCGCGGGGATGATGCCTTCCGTCCGGCTGCAGAATTGGAAGGCCTTCAGCGCCTCATCGTCCGTCGCCGCCGTATAGGTTACGCGCTTGCTGTCATGCAGCCAGGCATGTTCGGGACCGATGCCCGGATAATCCAGCCCGGCGGAAATGGAATGCGCCTCGGTAATCTGGCCGTCCACATTTTGCAGGTAATAGCTTTTATTGCCATGCATCACGGCTGGCTTGCCGCCGTAAAGGCTGGCGGCGTGCTTGTCCGTCTCCAGCCCGTGACCAGCGGCTTCCACCGCCACCATCTTGACAGTCGGCTCGTCGAGAAAATCATAAAACAGCCCCAGCGCGTTGGAACCACCGCCAATGCAGGCCACCAGCGTGTCCGGCAACCGGCCTTCCGCCCGCTGCAACTGCGCCCGCGTCTCCCGGCCGATGATGGCCTGGAAATCGCGCACCATGGCAGGGTAGGGGTGCGGCCCCGCCGCCGTGCCGATGATGTAGAACGTGTCATGCACATTACCGACCCAGTCGCGCAACGCCTCGTTCATCGCGTCCTTCAGCGAGTTGGAGCCGCTGGTCACCGGCACCACTTCCGCGCCCAGCAATTTCATGCGGAACACGTTGGGCTGCTGCCGCTCCACGTCCAACGAGCCCATATAAATCGTGCATGGCAGGTTGAACAAAGCGGCCACCGTGGCGGTAGCCACGCCATGTTGTCCCGCGCCGGTTTCCGCGATGATGCGCGTCTTGCCCATGCGCCGCGCCAGAAGAATCTGCCCCATGCAATTATTGATCTTGTGCGCGCCGGTATGGTTCAACTCGTCGCGCTTAAAATAAATTTTGGCGCCGCCAAGCGCGGCCGTCATGCGCGCCGCGTGATAGAGCGGGGAGGGGCGGCCGACATAATGTTCCAGATAATAATCCAGCTCCTGCTGAAAAGTTGGGTCGGCCTTGGCCTGCTCATAGGCCTCTTCCACCGCCAGAATGAGCGGCATCAGCGTTTCCGCGACATAGCGGCCGCCATAGGCGCCAAAATGGCCGTTCACATCCGGCATCTGCTTCAGGGAATTGGCTTTGGTCATGTGTTCAAGGCTTGCAATTGTTGGGTGATCCAGCCGGTCACGTCCGGCAGCTCGGTATAACGCGTGACGGCTTGCGGAAAGTCCACAAAATAATCATCCGGCCCATAGAGCGCGACCGGCTTGCCGAATTGCAGCGCCAGCTCCACCTCGTTCAAGGTGCCGACATTGCCAGGCAGAGCGACGACGATATCCGCCGTAAGAATATTGACGTAGTTCCGGTTAACGCCCGCGGCTTTGCCGTTGATGTTGAGCGGGGTGACGATGGGAATTTCGATGAACGGGTTCGGATAGCCTGCCCGCAGCACGAATTGGCCATCACGCGCTTCCGTCGGCAGACAGCCGATGGCCAAACCTTGGCGTGGGGTGACGGTGACGAAAGCCTGCGAGACGCTGGTCATCACGCCGGCGCCGCCGCCCGTCAGCAGATGCACCGGCTGCTTCGCCAGCCAGCGCCCCAGCGGCACCGCATAATCTTCCCAGGCCAGCTGGCTGGAGCCCATGACGCCAATAATCGGCAAACGCAGCATGGTCACGCCGCCTTCGCCGCCGCGCAGAAGGCGGCGATTTTAGTTTGGCTCTTATGACCCGGCGCGTCCTCCACGCCGGAGGAGACATCAACCATCTTGGTGCCGCTAGCCGCTATCGCCGCGCCCACATTCTCCGGCGTCAGGCCGCCGGCCAGCATCCAGGGGTGCTTGAAATTCTGGCCGGCCAGCAGCTGCCAGTCAAAGGCTTGGCCATTGCCGCCGGGCAGGGTGCCCGCTGCCGGCTTAGCATCGAACAAATATTGGTCAACCACGGATGTGTAATCCGCAGCGACTGCCAAATCTTCGGCGCGCGCGATGGGCAGCGCCTTCATCACCGGCCTGCGCCACACGGCGCGCAGTTCCGCGATGCGGCGCGGCGTTTCCGCGCCATGCAGCTGCAGCATGTCCAGCCGCTCCAGCTTGGCTAGTTCCGCGATGAGGCTATCTTCCGGGTCAACGCACAGCGCAACGGTCAGCAAGCTAGGCGGCACCTGGCGCAGCAAGGCCTGCGCCTGCTCCAGCCGCACATGGCGCGGCGAGCGCGGATAGAACACGAAGCCAACATAATGCGCGCCACTTTGCGCGGCGGCGCCGATGGCTTCCAGCGTCTTCACACCGCAGATTTTCACCGCTACACTCATGCCAGTTCCGCCTGGATTTTGACCGCCGCCGCCAAAGCGTCAGGCGCCGCGGTGATGGGACGGCCAATAACCAGATGCGTGGCACCCGCCTGCATCGCTTCACGCGGCGTCAGAACCCGCTTTTGGTCGTTGCCGGCCGCCCAGGCCGGCCGGATGCCCGGCACCATGAGAATGAAATCCGACCCACAAGCGGCGCGCAGCGCCGCGATTTCCGTGGGCGCGCAGATCACGCCGTCCAGCCCCGCCGCCTGCGCCAGTTTGGCCAAGCGCGTGACTTGGGCACGGGTATCTTTGTCTTGTCCAACGCTGGCCAGATCATCGCTGTCCAGGCTCGTCAGCACCGTCACGCCCAGCAGCTTGGGCGGCTTATCCGCCTGCGCGGCGACATCGCGTGCCGCCATCATCATCGCCGCGCCGCCGCTGGTGTGGATGGTCACGAAATCCGGCGCCAGCGGCAGCAGCGACGCCAGCGCGCCCGCTACCGTGTTGGGAATATCATGCAGCTTCACATCCAGGAACAGCGGCAAACCGGCCGGGCGCACCTGCGCCACCCCGGCATGACCCTGCGCCATGAAAAATTCTAGCCCCAGCTTCACGCCGCCGATCTGGCCGGCCAGCAGGTTGGCCAGATGTTTGGCTTCGCGCAGGTCAGGCGTGTCGAGCGCACAAAAGACAGGGTTGGCCATGTTATATTTCCCTGGCCTCAGGCTTTGCCGCGCAGGCCGGCGATCATCTTGAAGCGGCTGCGCTCGTTGGGATTATCCGGCACGGTCGGCGCACTGCCCACGGCGGCCACTTGCTCCTTCAGCTTGGCATTTTCCAATTTGAGTTGTGCAATTTCCTTGCCCAGCTTCTGCGCCGCCATTTTGTGGCGCAGCGCGATGAACCATTGCATTCCGGCGCCGCAGAGCAGACCGATGGCCAACGGCACGAGCGCCAAAGCATAGATTTTCACCGTGGTGATATAACCCAGCGGCCATAGGTTAATAATCGTCGGCTCCCGGTTGCCCACGGCAAAACACACGGCCAGCAGCAGCAGCGGCAGGCTGAACAGCCAGGAAAAATAGTGCCAGGATAGCTTCATCACATCCTCAAACGCGTTCCCCACCGGTATCGGCAGGCAAGCCCAGTCACTTAAGCATTTCTCCAAGCAAGGGGCAAGGGAAGGTCAGATTTTGACGGATGTTTTGAGTGGGTGAAAGTAATATTTTACAATAGTATCAAGGAGGTATTTCACCCGTGCTTGGTATTAGGGGGACAAATGGCAAGACGGCAGGATTATTCTTCGCTACCGCAGGCACCGACAGCCGGCGAGCAATATGCCCGCTTTTTTGAGACCCATGTCCAAACCGGCGTGACCGAAGGTCTGCTGCAACAGGTTGACGCTCGCACTATCGCCGATTTTGCCGCCGGAAAAATTGACGACATTCCCAGCGCCAGGTTTTCTCCCAGCGCGCACCGGGCGCTGCAGCGCGGGGCAACCGAGATGGCAGCTTTCGCGGAGCGCACCGGCGCCGAAAAACTCCTATTCACAACGGAAGGCAGTTGGGTCATCCCGCCCAAAATGCGAGCGGACAGTCCCGAATATCGGCGTTATCTGCATCTAGGCGTCGGCGACAAATCCGTTGCCGGCACGGCTGCCATTACTTTGGCGCAGAACGAACCAATTCCAGTCTACAAAGACGGGCAGCAGGTCGGCGGCTTTGAAACCGGTGACCAGCACGGCTTTCTGACCATCGTGGATCGTCGCACCGGCCAGCGGCTAGAAGCGCAGCAGACTTTTCTGGAGAATTCCGATCAGCCGGCCATGCGCCCCAATATCGTAGGCATCAACCCGGATTCGCGCAAGCCGATGGACGAAGTGCAGCGGTTGGCGAAAGACCCGGCCACCAAGCTGGACGGCGTGGGAATGTTGGAAGGCAAGAATACGCCTGACGTGATGTATGCCTGCGAAGTGATTCCAGACATTGACAAAGCCTTCAACTGGAACAACGGCGTCAAAGGCGCCAATTTCAATTATGTGCCGCTGGCGGCCATTGAGTTCAAATTGACGCCGCAGCAGCTGGATGTGCTGAAGTTCGACCGCGAAATCGCGGGACGCGAAAGCGCGGTGAAGGCGGCGCCCGGTTCCACCGGCCGGCAGAACGAACCTGGCTATATTCCAGCCACCAAACCGTCTTTTTATCCTGATGGCACGGCGCGTTATGTGACCACGCACGAAACGAAAACGGCACAGGGCACGGAGACGGAATTTCGCAACGCGCATGAAGGGATGCCTGGCGGGCTGCCCAAAGGCGCCATCCGCGTGATGGAATACGACACCGCGGTGCCGGCAACCGACATGCAGGTGGTGCGCCCCTATAATAACCTTGGTGGCAGCAAGCATTGCCAGGTCGGAAGCAACTGCTTCAAGGCAGTGTGCGATTTGCTGGACGGCGTGGCGGCCGGCGGCGCTGACAAGACCGTGCAGCAGACAATCGGTGCGGAGCAGATCAACGAAGCCGCGTTGCAGCGCATGTTGCTGCGCCACTCCGTGGGTGGCGAGACGCGCAAGGTGGCCATGCAAGGGGCGGTTGACGCCAATGTCACCGTGCATACGCACAAGACGGATGCCGGCGATTCCTTTGCTTTCTATGACTTTGCGCAAATGAAGCGTGCGGCCGTGCTTTCTCTCGGGAAAGATGAAGGGGTTTATCCGGCTAGCAGCATTCCCGGCCAGGCTATCGCGGCGATTGGCAAGCAGCGCGAGCAGGCTGCTGCGGATGGCCAACGACCACCGGAAAGCCAGCTCACGCTGTTCCCTGTGGGTGCTATCGGCGGGTATTTAGCGCAGGCGCATGACACGCTTTATGGCGCGGCGCCGGGTGCGCGTGTGCAACAGGCTTCAGCGAACCGTAGCCGGCTTGCAGGGCGGATGACACAGCCCTGAAGCGTGCTATCGTTTCGGCGTGGACTATCAAGCGACTTATTATACGGATACGCTGCAACTTGAGGCCGGCGGTTTCCCGCAGCTGCGCGGTCAGGCAGAAACTGAAACGCTGGTCATCGGCGGTGGGCTGGCCGGTTTGAGCGTCGCTGCCAGCCTGGCCGAGCGCGGCGATAAATCTCTCATCCTGCTTGAAGCAGGGCGCATCGCACACGCCGCCTCTGGCCGCAATGGCGGCCAAGTGCTGCCCGGCTTTTCGCTGGACGGCATGGAGCTGGTCAAAAAAGTGGGGCTGGCGGCGGCGCAGCAACTCTTCGCCGCCACGCTGAGCGCGCAACAGCTAATCAAACGCCGCGTGACTGACAATGCCATGCCGATTGCCACGCCCGCCGGCTTCGTGCAACTCGCCTGGTGGGACAAGCCGCTAGAGTTGCAAGACTATGCAGAATTTCATAACCGGAATTTCGGCACGGATTATGTCGTCTGGGACAAAACGCGGACACAGCAGGATTTCTCATCCGATAAATTCCAGGGCGCCATTTTCAGCGCCACCTGCGGCTTTCAGCTACACGCGCTCAATTACGCGCTGGGTCTGGCAACGGCCGCGGTTCGCGCGGGCTGCGTGGTGCATGAGCATAGCCCGGTGCAGCGCTTTCGGCGTGTGGCGAACGGTTTCATCGCTGCAACAGCCGATGGCGCCGTGCATTGCCGCCGCATAGTGTTGGCCGGCAATGCCGCGCTGAATAAAAAACTATCGCCGCACCTGCATCGTGCCGTGTTGCCGCTGCAAACTTTCATGGGCGTGACGCGGCCGCTGCGCGGCCATGAGTTGGACGCCGTCAAATCACTCTATTGCGCCTATGACATGCGCGGCGTGATGAGCTATTTCCGCATGGTGGAGGATGACGGCAACCGGCGCCTGCTCTTCGGCTGCGAGGCAAGGATGCAGGCGCCGCCGGATATTGGTAGTATCATTCATCGCGAAATCGTCGCGTTGTTTCCATCGCTTGCCGGCGTTGAACTCGAGCATAGTTGGCGCGGCACTATCGGCTATGGCCGCGATTACATGCCGCTCATCGGCCGTCTGGCGCCGGACATATATTACAGCACCGGCCATGGCGGGCAGGGGCTGGCGACGACGACGCTGGGCGGCGAGGCGATTGCGGCGGCCATGGGCGGAAACGACGCCATGCTGGCGCTGTTCGCGCCGTTCCGCCCGCTGCCAGTCAATTTCTGGCCGGTGCGGAATCTTGTGGTGCCGTTCATTTTGTGGCGCACGCGCCGCGCCGATGCGGCCGCTGGCGGCAGCAATATCGCCTCTGGCCTGACGTGACTGCTACCGTGCGGCTCAGTCGTTCCACATATCTATCAGGGTATTTTCCAGCTGTTCGCGGTTGCGCTTCGCTTCGCAGCCTTCCAGCCCGCACTCGCCGAAGGGATAGGGGCTGCTGCTGCCGGTCGTGATGGTTTCGCTAAAGGTGTTGGGATCATGTTGCAGGCCGGTACTCGCGCGCGTCCATTTGTGAATCTTGCCCCACAATTCGCGCGCTTTGGTTTCATCGGCCGTCAGATAGATTGCCGGATTGTCAAACGTCATCGTGTCGCTCCATTGCAGACACTTCACCTCTTCGCAGGTATCCAGCCTGATAACCGGCGCCATGCAGACGCGCTCGTTGGACTGATTTGACGATTTGCCTGATCTGATGCCAGGCAGGGTGGCATGAAACTTCAAGGTCTCTGAGTTGCCTGCCTTGTCCGAGCATTTGCCGCTTTTGGTGCGCTGATACCAGGTGATGCTCATTTCCTGCTCCAAGGCATACCAACTCAGCCGCGCCGCTGCATCGCCTTTGGCGAATAAATTGTTCATATCGGTGACTTCAATCACATAAGCGGCCAGCCGGTTATTTTCCTGCCAATGTTCACCGATGCGATAAAGCCCGTCATTGGTGATGAGAAAATAATTGTTGATGTCGCGCAGGCCATCAGCCGGCATATAATCAACATAAATGGCACCTTTGCCGGTCAGCCGTGCCGTGCCGCGTGCTATGGCTTCGGGTAGCGGGTTGTTGTTACCTGGAATACTCAGGAACAAATCAATGCCTTCAATCGTTAAGGCATAACTGCCATCGGCCTTGCGGTCAAATACCATATCGCCAACCCAGGCCATGTCAGCGAAACCACCTTTGAAGTGGTTGGCGTGGACGCGTGTTTGCAGTTCCTTTTTAATGTCGCACTTGTGCTGGACGGTCGTATGGTTAAGCGCATGACGGAGGCGAAAACGTGCTGCGGAATCCGCATCCGGCGCCGGGTCGCTACGTTCAAATACACAACCACTATAGTGGTCATAGACATTCAAGATCGGCCGCTTGTGGCCGATGAACGGCACACGGTGGACGCTGAGCGGATGCACGATACCGTGCCTGTCCGTCACCTCGGCGGTAATGAGAGCGGGATAGGCGGCAAGATTCTGCATAGCCACCAGGCTGGCTTCGCTGAAAATCGCGCGGGTGGGAATTTCCAACACGGTTTTGCCTTGCCGAAGCGTGCCGCGCGCCAGCGGTTGCTCCTGGAGGTGACCGAACACTTCAACCGCAAAACCGATGCCTGTTGCCGCGGGATCGTGTCGCACGATGAGATGCTTAACTCCGCCGACGCCGCCCAGCTTACGCTGCCAGTCGCAACCTGTCTCGGGCATTTTGTCGGCATTCGACGTGCGGAGCATCCAGGCGTTTAATTCGCCAGGCAGCGGGGCAGGCATTTCCAACAAGGTTTCGCAAAAACTCTCCGGTTCCCACAAGGTCGGCCAGCTTTGGCCGCCTGTGCCATCCATATAATGCTGCCGCAGTTCGATGGGGGCAGTGAACGTGAAAGTTTTATTGCCCATGCCCAGCTTGCGTTCCACCGTGCCGATATAATCTGGATCAATAACGTGGGTATACATTCTCCGGTTGGCGCGCACCCGGTCGCTAATCTCCGGCTGCGCCAAGCCGTCATCAACCTTAAAGCCATCAGCAAGACTCTCCGCGCCGGCTGGTAAGCCGGCTAGGCAGAGCAAAAGCGCACACAGGCATGACAGGATGGGTTTAATCATGACGGGCAGGCTAGCCCAAGCAATTGGTCGGAGAAAGAGGGTTTTGGCGCTATGTGCTATTAGTTCTGACCTGGAACAAACTGCTGCAAACATTTGGACATCTCATTCCTGTGACTGCATAAGGAGGTTAGCCCCATTATTTTATAACGCCTGTGCGGTGTGCAGGCCGGTGGAGCCGAAGCCGTCGGTGCCGCGCGCGGCGGCGTCGAGTTCGGCGGCTTCCTGCCAGGCCACGCGGCTGTAGGGCGCGACGGCCATTTGGGCGATGCGTAGGCCGCGAGTGATGGCGGCCGGTTCCGTGTTTTTGAGCGAAGAAAATAATAGCGCGCTCAGCTGCGCTAGCGTGAAGAGCCGTCGAGATTGGTGACGCTGTAGGGTGCTTGCCGCAGCGCGGCGGCGGATGGGAAACGGTCGTTCGGGGGTGCTGGGGTTTTGTTCGTTGGCACAGTGTCGTAATGTGAGTATTCCATGAGACACTCGGCGCGGCGTTTGGTCATTGAATACAGCTTGTTGTG
This sequence comes from uncultured Rhodospirillales bacterium, assembly GCA_964494535.1. Taxonomy (GTDB): domain Bacteria; phylum Pseudomonadota; class Alphaproteobacteria; order UBA9219; family RFNS01; genus JAGOHT01. The sequence goes on along the minus strand of CAZBSB010000023.1, from coordinate 2,148 downwards.
ATAGCCGAACATTATCGCCAGCGGCACGGTGGCTTGCACCAGGCGGTTGTGGTTGTGTTGCTCCATGCTGCTGATCTGGCCACGCCGGCTGTTCAAATCGCCAATCACGTCACCCAAAAAATCTTCCGGCGTCATAACATCAACTTTCATGATGGGTTCCAGCAGCACTGGCTGCGCGCGGCACATAGCTTGGCCGAAGGTCACACGCGCGGCCATCGTGAACAGCTCTGCCGAAGCATCAGGGCTATAGTCAGCGCCTGTCAGTGTGGCCATGAAATCCACATAGGGAAAACCGGCAAAATGTCCAGACTCTTTGGCGCCAGCTAGTCCTTCGGCAATTGCTGTCACATAGTTCGGCGGTAAAGTGCCAGCTGCGGTTGCATCTTTGAACAGCGCGCCAGTATGTTGTTCCCCTGGCTCGAATGAGAGGCTGAGTTCCGCGAAGGCGGGCGCCGTGCCTTGTTTGTGCCGATATGTAATGTCAACACGACGGGTGATAGTTTCGCGGTAGGCAATTTGTGGCGCCCAAACCTGGAGCGTTAGGGAAAAATCCCGCTTCAGACTATCAATCAGAATTTCCAGCTGTAGTTCCTGCTGGCCATGTAGCGTCAACTGGCCAGTATCGGCCTCCATTGTCCAACTTAAGCCAGGATCGGTCGCGGCGTGTTGCTCAAGCGCAGCGATCAGCTTCGTGTTATCGGTCGGCGGCACAGGCTCCACGATAACAGACATTAGCGGCGGAAGCAGCGGCGAGTTCTCCATGTTCCTTGCCTTTGGAATCTCTTAACTGCAGCATCGCGTCAGATATTAAATGAGTCCAGTCCTCATGCCACAGCGGCTCAGGAAGCCTTTGCGGTATGCAACCCCGTGGAGCCAAAGCCGCCGGTGCCGCGACTGGTGGAGGAGAGGTTGTCGGCTTCCTGCCAGGCCACGCGGCTGTAGGGCGCGACGACCATTTGGGCGATCCGCAGGCCGCGGGTGACGGCGACGGGTTCGGATCCCAGATTGGCGAGGATGATCTGCACTTCGCCGCGATAATCGGCGTCTATCGTGCCCGGGCTGTTCAGCACCGTTAGGCCTTGCTTGAGCGCCAGGCCAGAACGCGGGCGGATTTGCGCTTCATAACCCTCTGGCAGGGCAATGGCGAGGCCGGTGGGGATGAGGGCGCGGCCGCCGGCGGGAATCGTGACCGGCTCTGTCACCGCCGCCAGCAAATCCATGCCGGCGCTTTGCGCTGTGGCATAAGCGGGCAAATCCAACCCTTCAGCGTGGGGCAGGCGCTGCACGGCTACGGTTACGGCGGGCATGGCAATTCTCCGAAATGCTGGATGATGTGGCGCGTCAATTGCTCGGCCAGCGCTATCTTGCTCTGGCGCGGCCAGGGCGTGGGCGTGACGGTGCCGTCCGGCTGGCGCTGGAGCAGTACGACTTCGTTCTCGTCGTTGCCGAAGACCTGACCATGGCTGACATCGTTGGCGATGAGCCAGTCGCAACCCTTGCGTGCCAGCTTGGCGGCGGCCTGCGCGTGAAGATCGCCGGTTTCGGCGGCGAAGCCGATGACGAGGCGGGGGCGCGGCGCGTGGCGCGCCACCGTTGCCAAAATATCGGGATTGGCCGCGAATTCCAGCACCGGCGCGCCGGCATCTTTTTTCAGCTTCGCGGCCGCCGCGTTGCTGACGCGCCAGTCCGCCACCGCCGCGCAGCCCACGAAAATATCGGCGGGCAGCGCCGCCAGGGTCTCATCCAGCATCTCCTGCGCGGTAGTGACGCGGTGGGCGGTCACGCCGGCAGGCACCGGCAGTCCCACGGGGCCGCTGATCAGCGTGACGCTGGCGCCAGCTTGCGCCAGAGCGGCGGCGATGGCCTGACCCTGTTTGCCGGAGGAGCGGTTGCTGATATAGCGCACGGCATCCACCGCCTCTTGCGTCGGTCCGCTGGTGACGATGGCGTGCCGGCCAGCCAGCGCTTGGCGCAGGCCGAGCAGGCGGTCAATCGCCGCCAAAATTTCCGGCACTTCCGCCAGCCGGCCGGCGCCGGTTTCGCCGCAAGCCAGATCGCCGCTGCCTGGGCCGACGGTCTGAAACCCGCGTTGCCGTAGCACCGCCAGATTGGCCTGCGTCGCGGCATTCGCCCACATGGCGCTATTCA
>CAZBSB010000022.1:6556-17556 GCA_964494535.1 uncultured Rhodospirillales bacterium | reverse complement strand
CCGCACCTTGACGCAAATCGCCGCCGTGCAACCGCCCAACAGTTGTGGGCCTTATCTGCGCGCCACGATGCTGGAGTTGCGCGAGGTGATAGCGCCGGATTATCTGCCGACGCTTGCCCGCCAACGCTTGGCGACGCCGACATTCGAGCAGACCATGGCGGCGCTGACGTCTGGCCGGCCGGTGGACGGGGCAGAAACCGCGATAGCCGATCTCAACGCCGGCCTGCGGCAGCGCCCGGAAGCGCGGCCGGATGTGCCGGCGCGACTGCATCAACTCGCGGATGATTACGCCAGCAGCGGGGACGAATATATGGCGGAGACGGCGACGATTTTGGCGGCGCGCGCCCGCGACTTTCTGGCGGAGAAGCGCGAGCAGCAACTGGACACGGCCGTCACGGCGCTGCGCCAGCAGGAAGCGATGCACGATTTCAGCCATACGATTGACTATAGCCCCACGGCGCCGGAGCCGCGGCAGCCTACTGAAAACTGCGCAGCAAAACAGTCATATCTTAGACCTCGCAGGTAGCGGTTCTTCTCAGCCAAATTTATAAATTTGAGGTCCCCACGTCATGTGTAGCTTCTGGTTTAGCGACCACCCGATTGCCAATTAGTCATCTTATACAACAGCAAAAGCACAGGTAATGGTGCGGCCAAGCAAAGCCAGGGGGAAAAAACAACACTTAGTGCGGCAATCCCAACCAACGCGAGATTACAGAGCAGGATGGCCAACACCACCGTGTCGTGTCGCCTGGCCACAAGGGCAGCGCGCTGATAATAATGCGTGCGGTGTGGCAGCCAGAATTTTTCACCGGTCAGGATACGGCGGAGCAGCGTCAAGCCGCCATCACCCAAATAATATAGCGGCAAAGTGAGGGCGATATACCAATAACCCTGCTGCACCAGCGACAAAAGGCTGTAGCCCACAATATAACCGAGCGGGATGCTGCCAACGTCGCCGAGAAAAATCCGTGCCGGATGCCAATTGTAGGACAGAAAACCCAGGCAGGCGCCGATGACGACGCCCAGTAGCCAGATGTCCGGATAAATCTGCGGGCGTAGCACCGAGCCGGTGGGGGCTAGCGTCAGGATCATGAAATACACCAGCAGTTGTCCGCCCATGACAGCAATGGTTTGACTGGCCGTGATGCCGTCGATACCATCCATGAAATTGTAGATGTTCACGAAACCCAGCCAAAGTAGGCCGAACAGCACATAGACGAGATAAGCTGGCAGATAGGGAAGTGTTTCGGGCAGATTAGGCATGGCGCTGAGGCCGAGAGCAACGGCGCCAGCCTGGATGGCCAAACGATAGATCACGCCAAGCCCGACCAAATCATCAATCCAGGAAACAAGAGCTATTAGAAGCATTCCGCCCGCAATACTCATGGCCGGCATATTCAAACAATCCTGGAAATAGACTTTAAGGAAAGCCATGGGCATTTGTAGCATCTGCAGCGGCGAGGCCGCGTAGTGAATGGCGAACAGCCATGCCATCAGGAATAGCGTATAACCGCAGACGGTCACGACAACCAACCAGCCGCCGCCGCGCGGCACTTCTCGGAAATGCATGCTGCGTTCGTTAGGCTGGTCAAAAATTCCGTGATAGAGCAAACTTTCATACAGGCCACGCAGAAAGGCGCGGCCGAAACTGAAGAGTGTCGCGATGCACAAAACAGCCATCAAAATGATGAAGTAGTTTGGCTGAGAGGCAATCGTTTCGTCGCTGAAGGCGTTGTAAAGTAGCGGCGCCTGATCAAAGCTAAAAATATAAGCAATAAGATAGACCAACAAGCACGAAAGAGCAGTGATACCCCCAATGCCAATGGCGCTTTGGACAAGATATAGATAGAAACCGCCGCGGCCTGGTTCGCGTGAGCCTAGCATTATTGCTTCCTTGTTGTGCTGCCCATGCCCAGGCGTGGACCGCTATATTCGATTTGTGCGCCTTCCCACCAGTCTTGGCGGTCAAGATACCAGCGCACCGTGGCTTCCAGTCCATCATTTAGTGCGATATTAGGCTGCCAGTTGAGCGCTGCGGTCATGCTGCCATCTAGCGCATAACGATAGTCGTGGCCAGGGCGATCCGGGGCGAACTGAATGAAATTGCGGTGTGGGCAATGTGCGCTGTCAGGCTCCAACCGATCCAAGAGATCACAAATTTCTTGTGCCAAAGCCAAATTGGAGCTTTCAGAGCCAGACAAGAGATAATTGTGGCCGATTTTGCCGTTATGCAGCACGGTGATAAGTCCACTAACAACATCTTGGACATGCAGCCATTCGCGGCGGTTATCTCCAGTGCCGTGAATCGGCATGATTTCGCCATGCATCGCTTTGAGGATCATCGCTGGAATGAATTTTTGTGGTGATTGATAGGGGCCATAAACATGGCAGGGCGTAAGCGTGAGCGCCGGCAAATTGTAGCTTTGTTGCCAGGCTTTCAGCAGACCAACTGCGGCAGATTTGCTGGCGGCAAAGGGGCTGCTCGGCATATGAGTGGAGTCTGGCGTTGCACGTTGTTTGCCAGGTTGGTTGCCATAGACCTCATCGGTCGAAACGTGCAGGAAGCGGAAATCTTCCTGCGCGAAATCCGGGAGGCGGCGCCAATAGCGCAGTGCCGCTTGCAAGAGATGATAGGTGCCGAGAATATTGGTCTGGATAACCGGATCCGCCTGGTGTGCAGCACGATCCGGCATCGCGGCGGCGGCAAGATGAATAATCACATTCGGCTGCAGCGTGTGCACGACATCCTCGATTGCTGCAGGTTCCAGAAGATTGGCACGGTGTAGCGTGAAGTTGGGCAAAGATTCCAGTTCTATTACTGTGCGCGGGTTGGCCGCGGCGGTAACCGCATCTAGCCCATGCACTCTTACTTCCGGCTGAGTTACCAGAGTGCGCGCCAACGCGTTGCCGATGAAACCCGCTACTCCCGTAATCAAACACCGCATGACGCCAACCCACCAAGACAGGACAACATGAGGACTTTGGCGCGTCCTCGCCAGAGGCTGAAACCGATGGGTTTGAATGCCACATTCACGGCTTATCCTGTTGACCAATGAGGGCAAGGGTCTGAGCCGTGGTGTAACGAAAAGAATGTGTCAAATGCACGGCTTCACCATAGGCGAGGAGCTGGTTATCATCTGTAATGATTTTACCCACAGTGTCAAAAGCCTTGATGGCATCACGATCCAGACGCACGGCACTCCGTATCTGTTCCGGCGGATATTGGCGCGCGATGAGGGTGCGTTCTAACCCTGGCCATTGTTGCCCGAGTGGGTAGGTGGCATCAGCCGATCCTAGCAGGATGCCGGTTTTAGAAGAAGGGTCGAGCCACAAGATGCTGCTGGGGAAAACGGCGGTAAAAGTGCGGATAATCGCCGCACCGAATTTCGGCGCAACCGCATGGAATGGAACCCATTGCGCGACGATGCCTTGCGGCGTGAGTTTGCCACGCGCTAATTCATAAAATTCCTTAGAATAGAGCGCGTTGACACCGGCGAAACTAGGCGGCATTGGCTCTAGGGTTATAACATCATACCGCTTCGGTGTACGCCGCAGAAAGGCGCGCCCGTCCATGGTAATCGGGTGAACCCGCGGGTCTTGCAATACGCCTTCGTTTTTATCAAAATGCGGCGCCAATTTGAACACGCGAGGATTGATGTCAACAATGTCCAGGTTGACGGGGTTTTCTTTGCGGACGGCGTTTGATGTCTGGCCGGTGCCAAAGCAAATCACCAGGGCTTCCCGTGGGTTGGGGTGCAACAGCATAGGCACATGCCCCATCCAGGCCATGTAACTATCAAGGCCGGAGCGCACTTCGCCTTTCAGTTGCGAAGCGGCGAAGAATCCGTCAATCACCAAAGCGCGACCGCCGTTGGAGAACTCCACGGCGGCGATGGTGGACTCTGGCCCCTCAAAAAACCCCAGCAGTTTTGTCGGCCAGCCGGCGCCGTAATTGAGCCAGCCGAGCATCCGTGTACGGCCAACGCCGGACTCGCCCAGGAATGCAATCACCAGACCAAGCGCTAAGGCCGCACCACCTGCAAGACGTCGTTTGTTGTCAGGTATCGTGACGGCAGCAGTCAGCATGATCAGCCCGCCGGCCACCCAGGCGGTGCGCGCGAAACCGATTGTGGGCAGCAACACCCAAGCGGCCAGAATCGCACCGGCAATCGCTGCCAGCGTGTTGCAGGCATAAATCAAGCTGACATGCCGCGGATGCTGCCGTTCGTCAGCAAGCCACGGTAGCGCCAGGCCAAGCAGCGCAATAGGCGGGCCGATGACGAAAAAGACCATCATGAAGCGGCTCATCAGCAGCAAGTTCGGTTCGACGAACTGCGGAATGATTTGATCGAAGCGCTCAACGAGTGGTGTGACCAGTAAGACCAGCAGTCCAGAGCAGGCTAGATAGATCGGCAAAGGGATACTTTTGGCACGCAACAGCGGCGCTAGCCAGGCGCCGATACCTAAAGCCAGCAGCAAGGCAGCCAACATGAGAGCAAAAGCCTCGGTAGTGCTATAAAAAGCGGCGGTGAAGGAGCGGAACCAGGCTACTTCAAGCAGGAAGGTGGCAAAACCCGTGACCGCGACGATCATCAAAGTACGCGCCGACGGCGCAGTTGCGAGAAGCGTCTGACCGATGGCAGCGCCCGACGCGAGATGTGCCGTTGGTTGGCGGGCAAAAATGCTCACAAATGCGACCAGAAGATTAATCCCGGCCACCAGCCATCCCGTTTGCTGCAAGCCAAGATTGGGGATGAGTAAAAACGCCACCAGAATGGTGCCCAGCGCAGCGCCCAGTGTGTTCAAGCCATATAGCAAAGCCAGCGGACCTTGGAGCGAACGCGCGATCAGCGCGAAAACCGGTATAGTCGCGCCCATGCACAGCGTGGGTAAGCCGATGATGGCGACAAGGCCGGCGATGTGCAGCATCGCCCCTGCTGCCGGAGCCACGGCATGGAGCTGGCTATCCAGTTGCTCCACCAGGCTAAACATGGCGATTAAACTTAAGCCCGCCAAGCCGATGACTCCTTCCAGCAGGCCATACAGCCGCAACGGCGCGGCCACCGTATGCTTATCCAGCCAGCATCCCATGAGATAGGAGCCAAGGCTCATGCCGCCCATGGTGACGGCAATGGTCAGCGCGGTGCCTTGCGCGGAAACGCCCAAAGCCAGCGCCGTACGGATTTGCCAGATGACTTCCCACGACAAAGCAGCCATGCCGGAGAAAAGTACCAAGAGATACAGATAGGCTTGCTTGTGCTGCATGGATGCAACCAGTTACCGGTCATGGGTTTAGGCGAATGCTGTTACGGCTCCGACGCTGGCGGAACTGAAGCTGCTTTGTCTTCTGTCATGTGCTGCAAGTTGGCGCGTAGGTAATCCCAGCCGGTGACCAAGGTCAGCACGCCGGCGATCCAGAGTAGGACGGAGCCGATGGCCTGCGCTGGAATCGCTGCTGGCGCGTGTTGACTGATGATGAGGAAGGGCAGGGCGAATAGCTGGCTGGCCGTTTTCCATTTCGCCAGTTTGCTCACCGGAACGCGCACACGCACCTCGGCCAGAAATTCGCGCAGACCAGACACGGCGACTTCGCGCATTAAAATGATGATGGCCGGTAGGATGAGTATGCCGGAAATAGCGCGCAGATTGACCAGCACCAGTAGCACGGCCGCGATCAGCAGTTTGTCGGCGATGACATCCATTACCCGGCCGAAATCGCTGACCAGTTTTTGCTTGCGTGCCAGATACCCATCCAGCCAATCGGTGAGCGCCGCCAGCACGAACAGCACGAAAGCTGCCCAGGACGCGCTGGGTGTTTCAAGCAACATCAGCAGCAGGATAATGGGTATCACCGCTATCCGCGCCATGGTGAGTTGATTGGGCAAATGCTGCAGCATAAACGCCTTCAATATCCTTGCATTATCAAGCCGGTGCTACATTAGCCTAAACTTATCCCTGATGGAAATAGCTATAAATCCTTGCCGCCATTTGGGCGCTGACTCCCGGAACCAGGCGCAAATCGGCCTCTCCGGCCTGGGAAACGGCCTTGGCGGAGCCAAAATGATGCAAAAGCGCTTTTTTGCGCGCCGGACCGATGCCGGGTACGCCGTCCAGCGGTGTGGCGGCGATGGCGCGAGAGCGCTTTTGTCGGTGGGCGCCGATGACGTAACGGTGCGCCTCGTCGCGCAGCCGTTGCAAATAATACAGCACCGGGTCGTTGGGCGGCAGATCGAACGGCTCGCGGTCGGGCAGGAAGAAGCGTTCCCGGCCGGCATTCCGCTCCGGACCTTTGGCGATGCCGACGACGGCGATGTCGGCCACCCCAAGTTCGGCCATGACTTTGAGCACGCTGTTCAACTGGCCTTGGCCACCGTCTATCAGCAGCAAGTCTGGCCATTCGCCGGTTTTGTGCTCCGGGTCATCTGTCAGCAGGCGCTGCAGCCGGCGCGAGAGGACTTCGCGCATCATGGCAAAATCGTCACCCGCGGTGAAGCCTGTGGAAAGGCCGCGAATGGTGAATTTGCGATAGGCCTTTTTCACAAATCCCTCAGCACCTGCCACGATCATCGCGCCCACCGCGTTGCTGCCTTGGATGTGCGAATTGTCATAGACTTCGATGCGGCGGGGCGGTTCCGGCAGGCCGAACAAATCCGCCACGCCTTGTAGCAATTGGCGCTGCGTCGCATGTTCCGCCAGCCGCCGTTGCAGCGCGGCCGTGGCGTTGGCCAGCGCATGGTCAATCAACCGCTTCTTATCGCCGCGCTGCGGCAGCTGCAGGTCAACGCCGTGTTCCGAGCGTGCGGCCAGGGCAGCGGTTAGCAACGCCACTTCATCCGGCATATGGCTCAGCAGCAGCACCGGCGGAGCCGGGCGGTCAACATAGAACTGCGCCAGGAAGGCGGCCAGCACCTGGCCGATAGTCGCGTCATCGTCATGGCGGGGGAAATAGCTGCGCGACCCGAAATTGCGGTCGGCGCGAAAAAAGAACATTTGAATGGCGATTTGCCCGCCGGTCTGCGCCGCCGCCACGATGTCGGCATCGCCGATGCCCGCGACATTGATGTCCTGGCGCGATTGAATGCTGGTCAGCACCTTGATGCGGTCGCGCAGCTTGGCGGCCTGCTCATAATCCTGTGCGTCGCTGGCGGCTTGCATCTGCGCCGCTAGCTGCTGCTGAATATCGCTGTTCTTGCCGCCGAGAAAAGCGCGCGCTTCCGCCGCCTGTTCGGCATAGGCGGCGGCGCTCACCTTCTGCACACAGGGCGCCGTGCAACGCTTGATGTGATATTGCAGGCAGGGGCGGGTGCGCGCTTTGAAGACAGCGTCGGAACAATTGCGTAGCATGAAGCCGCGCTGCAGCAGGATGAGCGTTTCAGTCACCGCCTGACCGGAGGCGAAGGGGCCGAAATACCAGCCCTTGCGGCTGCGCGACCCACGATGCTTGACCAAAGCGGGAAAAGCGTGATCCTGCGCGATGAGGATATAGGGAAAACTTTTATCGTCGCGCAGCAGAATATTGTAGCGCGGCTGCAGCTTGCGGACGAGATTGGCCTCCAGCAGCAGCGCCTCGGTTTCCGTATGCGTGATCACCAGCTCCATGCTTTTGGTCTGCGCCACCATGCGCTGCAGCCGCAGCGGCAGGCGGCTTTGCTGCGTATAGCTGGTCACGCGTTTTTTGAGGCTTTTGGCCTTGCCGACATACAGCACATCGCCGGCGGCGCTGAGCATCCGGTAAACGCCCGGCTGTTCCGGCATTGTCCGCAACTGCTCGCGGATGACGGCGGCGCCGGTTTCGTAACTGGTTTTTGGCGGTTCTCTGCCCATCGTGCCTGGTTATCCACAGATTCTGTGGAGAAAAATGTGGAAAAGTAAGGTATAAAACGGGGGTAATGCCGGTTGCAAGCGCCGGCGTCTTTTGCCAGATTCCCACCGGTTAATCTCGCGCAAATCCGCCCTGTCGTAAAGGAATTGAAGCATGTCCATCACCGCTCGCCTGGCTGAACTCGGCATCGTGCTGCCCAACCCGCCGGCGCCCGTGGCTGCTTATGTGCCTTTTGTGCAGGTTGGCAATTTACTCTTCGTTTCGGGCCAGATTCCGGCCATCGCCGGCAAAGTGCAGTTCACCGGCAAGCTGGGCGATAGCGTCAGTCTGGCCGATGGCCAAGCCGCCGCCAAGCTTTGCGCCATCAACCTGTTGGCGCAGGCGCAGGCCGCCGTTGGGCTGGATGCGGTGCGCCGCGTGGTGAAGTTGACCGGCTTTGTGGCGTGCGCGCCAAGTTTTACCGACCACCCCAAGGTGATCAACGCGGCGTCCGAACTGTTGCAGGAAGTGTTTGGCGAGAATGGCCGCCACACCCGCGCCGCCGTGGGCGCGCCTTCGCTGCCACTGGATGCCAGCGTGGAGATCGAGGCAGTTTTTGAAGTCACTTGAGGTGATCGTTTGTATGAAGTGATGGTGATCAAATCCGGTTGCAATGGAGCTGATGTTCTTACCCAGCTCAGCGACAATTGTCAGTGGCGCAGTTTCTTCAATTTATCGCTGTTTGTGACCACGCCAGATGTTTGCATACCAAATGTCACGAATAATCCTCCTTTGCGGATGTCGCCAAAGTTTATGATCAATACATCGTGCTCAGAAACCGCACGCATAAAGAACCCTTTAAGAGGGAGGCGGTTGGTTGACGTCAGGAATGACTTGCTTTGACTCTTTGACGATTAATAGAGCGAAAGAGCGAAGTGCGGCAAAATGGCGCAGAAACGAGCAGGGTGCCTGAAGGCCTGCATGATGTTTTGCGAAGCCATCTTGTTGCCATTACCGCCAATCCATCTGAGTGCAGTGTATTTTGATGCTATTCGGCCTTGCAATGCGCGGGCAGACGGAGCATTTTGTCGCAGTTTTGGCTGGACGCTTTCGAATCCGCCGATGAGGTTCATGATGTTGTTTTGGAAATTGCCGCGCCGTCTGGCCGGCCGAGCGGCGTGTGCTTTGGCGCTGGCCGGTATCTTCTTCAGCTTGCCGGCGCTGGCTAGTTCTGGCGCGCCGCAGGAATGGGGGATGGATTTCATCACCGGCGCTTCGCCCATCCGCACCATGATGGATCATTTTCATAATGTCTATCTGGTGCCGATGATGTTCGGCGTTTCGGCTTTCGTGCTGGGACTGCTGGTCTATGTTCTGGTGCGCTTCAACAAGCGCGCTAGCCCGCAACCCAAGCAATTCACCCACAATGCGCTGGTCGAGATTCTGTGGACGGCGGCGCCGGTGATTATTTTGCTGATCATTGCCATTCCGTCCATGGATTTACTCTATTACGCCGACAAGGTGAGCAAGCCCGACATGACGGTGAAGGTGACCGGGCGGCAATGGTATTGGAGCTATGAATATCCCGACCACGGCAATTTCGGCTTCGATTCGCGCCCGATTTGGGAAAGTTCGGCAGTCACGGAGGAGAAGGCTGCCGAGTTGGTGAAGGAAGCACAGCCCAACTGGCTGACGCCGACGCCGAAGCCGCTGCGCCTGCTGGAAACCGACCGCCGGCTGGTGATTCCGGTGGGCGCTAATATCCGCGTACTGATTGCCGGGGCTGATGTCATCCACTCCTGGTATGTGCCGGCGCTGGGGGTGCAGAAATCGGCGATGCCCGGGCGGCTCAACGAAACCTGGATGAAAGCGGACCGTGCCGGCGTGTTTTACGGTCAATGCACACAGATTTGCGGCATCGGTCATGGCTATATGCCCATCGTGGTGGAAGCCGTGGCGCCTGACCGTTTTGCCGCCTGGGTTAATGAGCAAAAAACGGCGAATAACGCGCAATAATCCGCGAATTTAGGACGTATGGAGCAAGGCATGGGACAGGCAAAACACGCGGCGCATGACCACGCGCATCACGATGAGGCGCATCTGGCGCTCGGTTTTTTTCAGCGCTGGTTCTGCTCGACCAACCACAAGGATATCGGTACGCTCTATTTGATCTTTGCCGTCATGGGTGGGCTCATTGGCGGTATTTTCTCGGTCTGGATGCGGATGAATCTACACCATCCAGGCAGCCCGTTGGTGGCGGACGGTCAGCAATGGAACGTCATCATCACCGCGCACGGCCTCATCATGGTGTTTTTCGCCGTCATGCCCGCCGTCATCGGCGGTTTCGGCAACTGGTTTGTGCCGCTGATGATCGGCGCGCCGGACATGGCGTTTCCGCGCCTCAATAACATCAGCTTCTGGCTAATGGTGCCGTCCTTCGCGCTGTTGCTCGGCTCAGCTTTCGTGGGGCAGGGAGCCGGCACAGGCTGGACGATTTACCCGCCGCTCAGTTCCAGCGGGCAGAGCGGACCTTCGGTGGATATGGCGATTTTGTCGCTGCACTTAGCCGGCGCGTCTTCCATTCTCGGCGCGGTGAATTTCATCACCACCATTTTCAATATGCGCGCCCCCGGCATGACGCTGCACAAGATGCCTTTGTTCGTGTGGGGTGTGCTGGTCACGGCGTTCCTGCTGCTGCTTTCCGTGCCGGTGCTGGGCGGTTGCATCACCATGCTGCTGACCGACCGTAATTTTGGCACTAGCTTCTTTGATCCCGCCGGCGGCGGCGACCCGCTGCTGTTCCAACATTTGTTCTGGTTCTTCGGGCATCCGGAGGTCTATATCATGATTTTGCCGGCCTTCGGCATCATCAGCCACATCATCTCTACCTTCTCGCGTAAGCCGATCTTCGGTTATCTCGGCATGGCCTATGCCATGGTGGCGATTGGCTTCATCGGCTTCGTGGTGTGGGCGCACCATATGTATACGACCGGCTTGGCCGTGGATACGCGCGCTTACTTCACCGCAGCGACGCTGATTATCGCCGTGCCTACCGGCATCAAAATCTTTTCCTGGATTGCCACCATGTGGGGCGGTTCCATCAGCTTCCAGACGCCGATGCTGTGGGCTATCGGCTTCATCTTCCTGTTCACGGTCGGCGGCGTGACCGGCGTGGTGCTGGCCAATGCGGGTATTGATA
>CAZBSB010000022.1:0-6546 GCA_964494535.1 uncultured Rhodospirillales bacterium | reverse complement strand
ACCGCCGCGACGGTGGCGCTGGGCACGGGCGTTTCCCCCAACTGGACGCTGGCCGCCAGCAGCAGCGTGCAATCGACCTCGCTGACCTCGTTCTCGCCGGCCACCTGGCGCATCCGCGTCACCGGCGCCGGCAACCCGGCCGACGTCCGCATGGACATGACCGGCGTGGTGCTGGCCAATGCGGGTATTGATACGGTGCTGCACGATACTTATTATGTGGTGGCGCATTTCCACTATGTGCTGTCGCTGGGTGCGGTGTTCGCCATTTTCGCCGGCTATTATTACTGGATCGGCAAAATGTGCGGCCGGCAATATCCGGAGTGGGCGGGCAAGCTGCATTTCTGGCTGACCTTCATAGGCGTCAACCTCACCTTCTTCCCGATGCATTTCATGGGAATGCAGGGGATGCCGCGGCGCGTGCCGGATTATCCGGATGCCTACCATGCCTGGAACACCATCGCCTCCATCGGTTCCTATATCTCGTTTGGCGCCACCTTGTTCTTCGTGATCGTGGCCATCTACACGATCAAGTTTGGCAAGAAAGTCGGCGCCAATTACTGGGGTAATGGCGAGACGCTGGAGTGGACCCTGTCCTCGCCACCGCCCTTCCACCAGTTTGAGACGCTGCCGAGGCTGCGGTAATGGCTGTTTCCACCGTCACCACGGTCAACAGCGATGTGATCGCGGCGCCGCTGGCGACGCCGGCGGATTATATCGCGCTGCTCAAGCCGCGTGTCATGTCTTTGGTGGTGTTCACCGGCGTGGTCGGGCTGGTGGTGGCGCCGGGGCAGATTCATCCGGTGTTGGGCACTATCGCCGTGCTGTGCATCGCGCTCAGCGCCGGCGGCAGCGGTGCCATCAATATGTGGTATGACCGCGATATTGACGCCGTGATGGCGCGCACGCAGCGGCGGCCGATTCCTTCCGGCCGCATCGCGCCCGCTGCGGCGTTGGAATTCGGCACGGTGCTGATTGTGGCGGCCACACTGCTGATGGGGCTGGCCACCAACTGGGTCGCGGCCGGGCTACTGGCCTTTGCCGCTGCTTTCTATGTCATTATCTACACCATGGGATTGAAGCGGCGCACGCCGCAGAATATCGTGATCGGCGGCGCGGCAGGCGCCTTTCCCCCGATGATCGGCTGGGCGGCGGTGACGGGCGATGTCAGCCTGGGCGCAGCGTTGCTCTTTGCCATCATCTTCTTGTGGACGCCGCCGCATTTCTGGGCGCTGGCGCTCTATCGCAGCGATGATTACGCCAAAGCCGGCGTGCCGATGCTGCCGGTAGTCGCTGGTGCGGCTGAGACCAAGCGGCAGATGCTGCTTTATACGCTGGTGCTGCTGCCGGTGGCGGTGGCACCCAGCCTGCTGGGTATCGCGGGTTGGCTGTATGGGGCGGGGGCGGGGCTGCTTGGGCTGGCTTTCGTGCGCCATGCGCTGCTGGTTCGGCGCGACTCGACTGATGGAGCGGCGCGCCGCATGTTCCGTTTTTCGCTGATTCATCTGGCCGGTTTGTTCATGCTGCTGCTGATGGATCACGCCGTGCGGCACTGGCTGTGAGCGAGGGCGCTGACACCGGCGGCGAGGACAAGGCGTTGGCTGCCAAGCGGCTCCGGCTGCGGAATCTATCGCTGTTGGGCGCGCTGCTGTTTTTTGTGCTGATGGTATATCTGGTCACGATTTTGAAGATGAAGCTGTGATGCGCGGAGCGGAGCAAAACAAAAAACTGGGCTGGGCGCTGGTCGGGCTGGGCGTGGCGATGCTCGCGGCCGCTTATGCGTCAGTGCCGCTCTATCAGCTGTTTTGCCAGGTGACAGGCTTTGGAGGCACGGCGCAGCGCGCCGCAGCGCTGCCGCAAAGCATCAGCGAGCGCAGCGTGACGCTGAGCTTTAATGCGGATGTTGCGAACGACCTACCTTGGACATTCAAGCCGCCGGCGGATAAATTGACGCTGCGCCTAGGCGAGGCGGTGACGACGCATTATCACGTCGTCAATAACAGCAAGCACACGCTGGTGGGCACCGCCGCGCACAATGTGCAACCGGAGCGGTTGGGCGGCTATTTCAACAAGGTCGAGTGTTTCTGCTATACCGAGCAAGTGCTGCAGCCCGGCGAGAGCCGCGACATGCCGGTGACCTTGTTCATTGACCCCGCGATGGCGGAAGACCGCGCTATGGACGATGTGCAGGCCGTCACCTTGTCTTATACTTTTTTCCTGGCCAAAGATCAGAGCAAGGCGGCCAAGTCAGCCGCTATTCCGAACACCAGAGGTTTGCCATGAGCGATCATCACGCCCCGCATTATGAAGATAGCGGTTTGCCGCAGCCCTATCATCTCGTCAAGCCGTCGCCCTGGCCCATGCTCGGCTCATTGGCCGCCGGCCTGTTGGCCGTTGGCGCCGTGATGCTCATGCATAAGGCTAAGTTAGGCGGGCTGGAAATTGGCGCCAAGGGGTTGTTCATTGGCCTGTTCGCCGTGCTAGCGGTGATGTTCGTGTGGTGGCGCGATATTGTGCGCGAATCAGTGATCGAGAAGGCGCATTCGCCGCTGGTCAAAATTGGTCTGCGCTACGGCATGGCGTTGTTCATCGCTTCAGAAGTGATGTTCTTCTCCGCTTTCTTCTGGGCGTATTTCGATTCGGCGCTGTATCCGCGCGAAGCCATCGGCTTCGCCTGGCCGCCCAAGAACATCAACACCTTCGATCCCTTCGACATGCCGTTCATGATGACGCTGGTGCTGCTGCTGTCCGGCACGACCGTGACCTGGGCGCATCACGCCATTTTGGACGGAAAGCAGAAAGACGCGGTGAAGGCGCTAGGCATCACCGTGGCGCTGGGGGTGTGTTTTAGCGGCCTGCAGTTTCTGGAATATAGCCACGCGGATTTCACCATCAAATCCGGCATCTTCGGCTCAACTTTCTATATGGCGACGGGCTTTCACGGCCTGCACGTCATCATCGGCACCATCTTCCTGGCTGTGTGCTGGTATCGCGCCGCGAAAGGACACTTCACGCCGCAAAGCCATTTCGGCCTAGAAGCCGCAGCC
Source organism: uncultured Rhodospirillales bacterium (assembly GCA_964494535.1). Taxonomy (GTDB): domain Bacteria; phylum Pseudomonadota; class Alphaproteobacteria; order UBA9219; family RFNS01; genus JAGOHT01. The sequence goes on along the minus strand of CAZBSB010000022.1, from coordinate 3,502 downwards.
TGGTATTGGCACTTCGTGGACGTGGTGTGGCTGTTCCTGTTCGTGTCCGTCTATTGGTATGGGTCGCACTGAGGAAGCAGCAAAAATGTCCAGCATGATTGGTCGCTGCGATAGGCCTAGGCAGTTGTTATTAAATGGAGTGATTTCTGATGCACTATCCATACAGTAACAATGACGTTTAAGGGCATCGCATGAGAGCAACATCTTGATGAGTAAACTCTGCTTGACCGACCGCACCCAAACCGCCGTTAATGCTTGGCGCGAATGGGTCGTGAAAGAGTGGTGACGCCTACTTACGATTGGCTAAACTTGCATTTCTTCTGTTTGCCGTTGCCGGGTTCTTGTCTTACGTCGTTGATGCAAACCAGCAGTCCTTTGGCGGTCGTATCTCCGTCATGGCAAAGCCGATCTCGCGGCTCGTCGATCTGTCCTGCGGGGCTCTTGATAATACAATATTAACCGCGGAGTTAACCTTGCATACCCGTGCGTGAGATACGGCTGTGGCGATGCACGGATAGGCTGAGCAGGATGCCGAAAGCCGCCAGCAGCGTCATCAGCGCCGTGCCGCCATAAGACACCAGCGGCAGCGGAATCCCCACCACCGGAATCAGGCCGGTGACCATGCAGATATTCACGCAGAGATAGAGAAAGAAATTGATCGTCAAACCCAGTGCAGCCAAGCGGGCGAACTGGCTCTGGCAGTTGATGGCGATGAGCAGGCCATAGACCAGAATCAGCGCATACAACGTCAACAGCAGCAACGTGCCCATCAGCCCAAATTCTTCCGCTAGCACCACGAAAATAAAATCAGTGTGCTTTTCCGGCAGGAATTGCAGCTGACTTTGCGTGCCTTGGCCAAAACCCTTGCCGAACAGGCCGCCGGAGCCGAGCGCGATTTTGGACTGCATGATGTTATAGCCCGCGCCCAACTTGTCCGCCTCCGGCTCCAGAAAAGTCAGCACACGCTTCTTTTGGTAGTCGTGCATATAATAGTGCCAGACCAGTGGCAGGCTGCCGCCCAGCGCCGCGCCCAGCGCGGCGAATTTCCATTTCCGAACGCCGGCGACAAAAAACAGCGTACCGGTCACGCCCGCCAGCAGCATGGCGGTGCCGAGATTGGGTTGCATCAGCACCAGGCCGATCGGCAGCAAGGCCATGATGGCCGGGGCGATGAGGGAACGGATACGGCCAATGGCTTCCGGTGGCAGGCCGTGAAAATAGCGCGCCAGCGCCAGCACCAGAGTGATTTTCATCAACTCGGACGGTTGCAGCACAAAGAAGCCGAGATTGATCCAACGCTGCGCCCCCATGCCGATTTGGCCTTTGACCTCAACGACGATCAGTAGCGCCAGCATGACGGCATAGAGCGGATAAGCGAGGCGCAGCCACCAGCGGACATCCACCAGCGCCAGGCACAGCATGGCGCCTACGCCGACGCCAAGCCGGATGAGTTGCGGCTTCGCCCAAGGCTCCCACGACTTGCCGCCTGCCGAATAGAGCATGGCGATGCCGATGCCGCTGATTAGCAACACCAGCAGCACCAGCCCCCAATTGAGGACGCGGCACTTATCGCCGAGCGATTGCCGATCGCCGGCGTCAAAGCTGCTGCCGATAGAGGAGCCGAAACGAAAAGCCATGTTTTCCTTATGGCATAGGTGGGGCGAATAGAATAGAACCAGGATAGTCAAGCAAGAAGAATCATGACGCGTGTTTCCGACATTTATCAGGCAGCGCTGAATGCCGGCAAATTGCGGCCGGATGTGGCGCAGGCCACGGCTGTGACGGCGCTGGACAGCCTGGCCGCCAAGCTGGAAAACGTGCCGGCGAATGGCCGGCTTGCCTTCTGGCGAACACCGGCGCCCGACACGGTGCGCGGGCTTTATCTGCACGGGCCGGTGGGGCGCGGCAAATCCATGCTCATGGATATGTTCTTCGCGGCCGTGGCGGAACCACGGAAACGCCGCGCGCATTTTCATGCTTTCATGTTGGAAGTGCATCAGGCGCTGCATGTCTGGCGCCAGCAAGCCAATCATGGCGACGATCCGCTGCCGAAAATCGCGCAGGAAATCGCCGGACGCTACCGTGTGCTGTGCTTCGATGAGTTTCAGGTGACGGACATCGCGGATGCGATGATTTTGTCCCGTCTGTTCGGCGCCTTATTCGCGGCGGGCGTGACGTTGGTGGCGACCTCCAACACCGCGCCCGAAAATCTTTATGCCGGCGGTTTGCAGCGCGCTAATTTCCTGCCGTTCATCGCACTGCTCAAGCAGCATGTTGAGGTGCTGAACGTCGCGGGCGAACGGGATTATCGGCTGGACTTCCTGCGCGGCCACCAGGTTTATTTCACGCCGCTGGGTGCCGCCAGCAGCGCCGGTTTGGCGGCCTTGTTCGCCGGTTTGGCGGCCAATGCGGTGCCGGAACCCATGGTGGTGCCGGTGCAAAATCGTGCCGTGACCTTCGCCCGCACGGCACATGGCGTGTTGTGGAGCGATTTCGCGGAATTGTGCGGCCGGCCGCTGGGTGCGGCCGACTATCTGGCGGTGGCCGCGACTTTCCGCGCCGTGGTGCTGGACGGCGTGCCGCAGTTTCAGACCGAGCAACGCAACGAGGCCATGCGCTTCATAACCTTGATTGACAGCCTGTATGAGGCCAAGGTCAAGCTAGCGCTGGCGGCGCAAGCCCCGCCCGAAGCACTCTATCCCGCTCGCGGCCAACATGCGGCGATGTTCCAGCGGACGGCCAGCCGGCTGCAGGAAATGCAAGGCGCCACCTATTTGGCAGCTGCGCAAGACACATAGGTTCCCGTGAACAGTCATGGGTTGGCTGCGCCCTTGCCAGCATTGTGGCGGCGGGCTATCTATCTGACAGTGCAACTGTTCCGAATCTCTTGTCCTGGAGTCCGCTATGCCGGTTTTTGAACGCGATCCCGTTGACCAATATGTCAATCAACTGGTGCCGATGGTGCTGGAGCAGACGGCGCGCGGCGAGCGGTCTTATGACATTTTCTCGCGGATGCTCAAAGAGCGGATTATCTTCCTGCAGGGCGAAGTGGAAGACCATATGTCCGGCCTGATTTGCGCCCAGTTGTTGTTCCTGGAATCCGAGAACCCAAACAAGGAAATCTCGCTCTATATTAACTCGCCGGGCGGCGTGGTGACCAGCGGCATGGCGATGTATGACACCATGCAATATATCCGCAGTCCGGTTTCCACCGTCTGTATCGGTCAGGCCTGCTCCATGGGTTCGCTGCTGCTGTGCGCCGGGGAGAAGGGCAAGCGTTTCTCGCTGCCCAACAGCCGCATCATGATTCACCAACCCTCCGGCGGCGCACGCGGGCAGGCGACGGATATCGAGATTCAGGCGCGGGAAATCCTGAAACTGCGCGAACGTCTCAACCAAGTTTACGTCAAACATACCGGCCAGACTTTCGACAAGGTCTCGGCGGCGGTGGAGCGCGACAATTTCATGTCGGCGGAAGAAGCCAAGACGTTTGGGTTGATTG
>CAZBSB010000021.1:12747-17823 GCA_964494535.1 uncultured Rhodospirillales bacterium | reverse complement strand
CCGATGATGAACGGTTCGCGGGTGCTCGAGGGCTATGTCTCCGACGTCGATGCCTCAAACATTTTTTTGGAGCTAAAGCGGGTTTTCTGTGAATTATTCGATAGTAAATTGGATGAACATTACAGGCCAATAAAAGGGTCTTGGCTGAAAGAAGCATGGCTGAAAACGATAAAGGGTATTTCCAAAGATGACTACATCAAGTCAGTTAAGACAGCCCAGCGGGCATTAGAAATTAGAGTCGTCGAGCAGCCAGAAGCCGAGCAAACTGCTATTTATGCAAACGCTACAAAATCGCTCGCTGAACTTTTTGCGAATGAAGCCGAAGTGCATTGCTTAATAGGGAATATATTATACATAAAGACTGAATCTGAAGGCAAATCAAAGACTACTGTCGTCACGCTATCCGAAAGAAACATCAAATATTTATTGAACAACAGGGACGCGATAAAAGCGCCCGCAAAGGAACTCTTAGAATATCTTGAAGCAAGAGAAAGAGAAGAAGTTACAAGTATGTCATTGCACAAATTAGGCAATGAAAAGTAATGCTGATACATTTTGAAATTATTGAAATCTGACAGAACGACGCACACCATTGTCTTTTTTGTTCACTGCATACCTTTGTTGGTAGGCAACATCACACTTGCCAAGAAATTTATGCCCTATACGCATTGTCCGGCGGTGGCCGCCTGTTAATCGGTCTCTGATTATCTCGCCCATCCACCAAGCCATTGGGCGAAACTCGTCCAGGCGTCAGTGCGGTAATATCCACCACGTTGCGGGCACCGGCGGCATAGCGCTCCATAGCGGCTTTGTCGGTGCTGATGTTGCCAATACCCAGACCACTGCTGTTTGAACCCTTGAGCAAGCCTTCGTTCCATCGCCGCGTATCCAGGCCAAACGCCGTAACATTGCGCTTGCTGCCGGTATCGGAGCTTAGAATGCGCAAATTGAGCGTGCCATTGAGAATCTGCACTATGTCGGCCATGAAGGGAAAGGCATCATATGTCGGGCCGGCAGTGAGGCGAGCTTCCAATCTTTGCGACGTATCCGTGCGCATGGCTTGTAGCAGATTGGTCAGTGATCTGCCGCTATGCGGCGATAAATGCAATGGATCATCACTTGCCTGAGCCAAATGCGCCAAGCCGCCAGTGAGTGTTTGCGGGTTAAAAACCGCCAGCCCGAGACAGGTGGCCAAGCCGTAAGTGCCGAGGATGGGTGTCCTGCTGCGCGCATCCGTGATGCCGGCGCAATTCATACCAATCTCAACACCTTCCGCTGGGTTGAAGTGCTTGGCTGCGACGGCGGCATAGGGCGTCGGCGGTAATTGGCGTAACGCGATCAGTGCCGCGTCAAAAGTTTTGAACTGACCACTCTCGAAAGAAGTCACATCGCACTGGCGCTGCGGCACGATGGTGGCTGACAAATCTGTATATTTTTTATGCATCACTTTCCGCTAAATAAGCCCGGCGGCAATTTATCACAGATGTTTTGCCTAAACAGCTAGTCTCGATAGTAATTATATTTTCCGCCTGTATTCGCGCCCACGCCTTCGACAGCCAACGCCAAGCATAAGCTGCTGGTTTATAAGGCTATTTTTCAAACATTTCCTTTGCCCGCCCCGGCCGCAGATGCTACTTTTCCGGCCATGCATTTCCGCTGATTCTAACAGGGTTTTTCCGTGTCCACAGACAGTCTGAATCCGCCGGCTTCCGGCTTCATCGCGCCTGTTACGATCGAAGAGGAAATGCAGCGCTCCTATCTCGATTATGCGATGAGCGTCATCGTTTCCCGCGCCTTGCCGGATGTGCGCGACGGGCTGAAGCCGGTGCATCGCCGCATTCTCTACGCCATGAAAGAAGGCGGCTACGACAGCGGCAAGCCCTATAAAAAATCGGCGCGCATCGTCGGCGACGTGATGGGTAAATACCACCCGCACGGCGATAGCGCGATTTATGACGCCATGGTGCGCATGGCGCAGGATTTTTCCATGCGGCTGATGCTGGTGGACGGGCAGGGCAATTTTGGCTCCATGGACGGCGATCCGCCCGCCGCCATGCGTTACACCGAAGCGCGCTTGGCCAAAGTGGCCGAGACGATGCTGGAGGATATTGACAAGGACACGGTCGGCTTCCACCCCAATTACGATGAATCCACCGAAGAGCCGGATGTTTTGCCGTCGCGCTTTCCCAACCTGCTGGTCAATGGCGCGGGCGGCATCGCGGTGGGCATGGCCACCAGTATTCCCACGCATAATCTTGGTGAAGTGTGCGACGCCTGCGTGGCGACGATTGACAACCCAGACATTACAATTGACGAAATTATGGGCATCATGCCCGCGCCGGACTTTCCGACCGGCGGCCTCATTCTTGGCCGCGCTGGCGTACGCGCGGCGTTCCATACCGGGCGCGGCTCCGTCATCATGCGCGCCCGTACGGAGGTGGAGGAAATCCGCAAGGATCGGCAAGCCATCATCGTTTCTGAAATCCCGTATCAAATTAACAAGGTGCGCCTCATCGAGCGCATCGCGGAATGTGTGCAGGAAAAGATTATCGAAGGCATTGCCGATCTGCGCGACGAGTCAGACCGCGACGGCGTGCGCCTGGTCATCGAGCTCAAGCGCGAGGCGATGCCCGACATCGTGCTGAACCAATTGTTCAAGCACACGCCGCTGCAGACCAGTTTCGGCGTCAACATGCTGGCGCTGCATCAAGGCCGGCCGCTGCTGATGAACATCCTGGATGTCATCCGCGCCTTCATTGCCTTCCGCGAAGAAGTCATCACCCGCCGCACGGAGTTTGAGTTGGCGCAGGCGCGCGACCGCGCCCATATCCTGGTCGGCCTGGCCGTCGCGGTGGCGAATATTGACGAAGTCATCGCGTTGATCCGCCAGGCGCCGGACGCCGCCGTGGCCAAGGCCGACTTGATGGCGCGCGCCTGGCCGGCCGGCGATGTCGCGCCACTCATCGCTCTGGTGGACGATGCCGCCACGGCGCAGGACGGCGTCTATCGCCTGAGCGAAGCGCAGGCGAAAGCTATTCTTGAATTGCGCCTGCAGCGCCTGACCGGACTGGAGCGCGAAAAAATCTCGGACGAGTTGAAGCAGGTGGTGGCGGCCATCGCCGATTATCTGGACATTCTGGCCTCGCGCCCGCGCATCATGAGCATCATGAAGCAGGAATTGCTGGCCATCCGCGAGCTTTATGCCACGCCGCGCAAGACCGAGATCGTGGAGCAGGAGTTCGAAGCCGATATCGAGGATCTGATTCAGCGCGAGGACATGGTGGTCACGGTCACGCATGGCGGTTATGCCAAGCGTGTGCCGCTTTCCGCCTATCGCGCGCAGAAGCGCGGCGGCAAAGGCCGCGCCGGCATGAGCACGAAGGAGGAGGATTTCGTCAGCGAACTCTTCATCGCTTCCACGCACACGCCCATGCTGTTTTTCTCCAGCCTGGGCAAGGTCTATAAGCTGAAGGTCTACAAGCTGCCGCTCGGCACGCCGCAGGCGCGCGGCAAGGCGTTGGTCAACCTGTTGCCGCTGGAACCTGGCGAGACCATCACCACCTTCCTGCATCTGCCGGAAGACGAGGCTGCCTGGGCGCAGCTGGACATCACCTTCGCCACCGCGCGCGGCACCGTGCGGCGCAACAAGCTGTCGGACTTCGCCAATATCCGCGCTTCAGGCATCATCGCCATGAAGCTGGATGAGGAGGGGGATAGGCTCATTGCCGTCAAAACCTGCTCGGCGGAGGATGATTTTCTGCTCGCCACCAAGCTGGGGCGCTGCATTCGCTTCGCGGTGGACGATGTGCGCGTGTTCTCCGGTCGCAATTCCGTGGGCGTGCGCGGCATCAAACTGGCGGAGGGCGACGCGGTCATCTCCATGTCCATCCTGCATCATGTGGAAGCCAGCGCGGAAGAGCGCGCCGGTTATCTCAAGCAAGCAGCAGCGCAACGCCGTGCCGCAGGTGCGGAGGAGCCGGAAGCCGCCAACGGCATTGGTGGCAGTGGCGACGAGGAAAATGCCGTGGCCGTCACGCTGTCGCCGGAACGCTTCGCGGAACTGGCGGCGCAGGAGGAATTCATCCTTACTGTCAGCGCCCAGGGCTTCGGCAAGCGCAGCTCGTCGCATGAATATCGCACGTCCGGCCGCGGTGGCCAGGGCATCGCCAGCATGGGCATGTCCGGCCGCAACAATGCCGTGGCGGCGGCCTTTCCGGTCAAGCCCGGGCAGGACATCATGCTGGTGACGGATGGCGGCCAGATCATCCGAATGCCCGTCAACGATATCCGCATCGCCGGCCGTTCCACCCAGGGCGTCACACTCTTCCGCGTGGCAGAAGGCGAAACCGTCGTCTCCGTCGCCGCGCTGGAAGATGAAGGCGAGGCGGGTATGGAAGGGTAAAGCGAGTGCGAATGAATGAGACAATACAAATTTTAGGATAGAAAACCGCGATGGAAGCACAAACTAAACTTCTCCTCCCCCCTTGTGGTGGAGGAAGCAAAAGCTTAGCGTTACGCAGTGACGCCTTAGTTTTGCCGGTGGGGGGGAACCCGTCACCAATGAAAACCAAGGCTTTGCTGACGCAAAAACCAGGTTTTTCTATCCGCGAACACTTCACTGTGCTCGCATCCTGCAAGGGGAGAGGGGTATTTTCTAGCTTTCCTACAAGTCAATGTGGATAGGTGGAAATAGTGCGCGCAAAATCAGCAGTTAATCAACCTCGCATCGGCGTGTATCCCGGCACGTTTGATCCCGTGACTGGGGGGCATGTGGACATCATGCGGCGCGGTGCCAAGCTGGTGGATCATTTGATCATCGCGGTGGCGAAGAATGCCGGGAAAGACCCGTTGTTCGATACGCGGGCGCGCGTCAAGATGGTGACGGCGGAAGTGGCAGCGCTGCAAGCGGAAGGCCATAGCAATATCGAAGTCGTGGCGTTCGATACGCTGCTGATGGATTTCGTGCTGGCGCAGCACGCCCGCGTCATCGTGCGCGGCCTGCGCGCGGTTTCGGACTTCGAATATGAATTCCAGATGGCCGGCATGAACTCTTATCTTAACGAAGATATCGAAAAA
>CAZBSB010000021.1:4980-12737 GCA_964494535.1 uncultured Rhodospirillales bacterium | reverse complement strand
CCAATTTATTTCCTCACGTTTCGTCAAGGAAATCGCGCGGCTGGGCGGCGATGTCAGCCACTTCGTCAGCCCGCATGTGGCCAAGGCGCTGCAACAACGCTTCGCCAAAGAAAGCGGCCGCCGCAAGGTGCATCCCATCGTTCGGGATTAGGGTTTTGCGATGGTTACAACTATACCACGCTCAAACCAACCGGCGAGCCAGCCGCCGATTTGCGGCAGAACGGCAGCTTCGCCGCCGGCTTGAGCTATCGCGGCCGTCAGCGCGGCGTTGAAATCGGCGCCGGACATGATGGCCTTCAGAAGCGCATACTCGCTGGCACAGATTTTGTGGCGTTTGATGTCGCGGTTTTGCCGGTAAAGCAGCAGCCAGGTTATGGGCGGCGAAATAATCTGCAGCATCATACTTTAAATGCAGCAGTCGCACGGATTGCTGCAGCGTGAAGCGGGTGGCGCCTAGTGTTGATTCATCCATGCCGGCCAACGCCGTCGCTGCGAGGGCAGGCGTATCCTGAAACATGAAGGCTTCCGTCAAGGCCGCTTCTAGCGCCGCGAGATCGGCCGCTGCCGCCAAGCCTTGCGCGGCTACAAAGCCGGCGAAGCCGAGGCTGTAACGATCAAGATTGTAATTATCGGAAGGCGTCTGCCGCACGAAATCGGCGATCAGCGGTTCGGCTTTTTCGCCCAGGAAATGTAGCGTCGCGGGATAATCAGCACGTACCGCAGCCTGCAAACGGAGATGGTAGCTTTCCTGATAAATGCCGATGAGTTGTGTCGGCGTCAGGCGCGGATGCTGCTTCAGCAACGCCACCGTCTCATTCTCCGGCAGCGTTGCGACAATCGCGGTGTGCAACTGTTCAAGCGCGGCGCGCAACTGGGGCATGGCTGGCCTCCGCGCACATGGTTTTCGCCAGCGCCAATTCCTGCAACAATTCGGCGAACTCAGGAATCTTATCATCGCGCTCGATCATCGTGGGCTTAGCGCCGAAGCAGCGGATGGCTTCGGCATAAAGCTGCCAGACCGGCGGAATGATGCTTTCGTCATGCGTGTCCACGATATGCGTGCCGAGATTGCGGTGCCCGGCCAGATGCATATAGATCACCGCCTGCGGCGGCAGTGCCGCCAGATATTCTTGCGTCGCGAAGCCGTGATTAAACGCGCTGACATAAATATTATTCACATCGAGCAGCAGGCCGCAGCCGGTGCGGTTGGCCAGTTCCGCCAAAAATTCCCATTCCGGCAAGGTGGAGTGCGCGAATTCGAGATAGCTGGACGGATTTTCCAGCACCAGTTGGCAGCCCAGATAATCCTGCACCTGCTGCACGCGTGTCGCCACATGCGCCAAGGATTCCGCCGTATAGGGCAGGGGCAGCAAATCATGCGTGTTGTGGCCGCCCAAACCGGTAAAGCACAGATGATCGGAAATTACGGCGGGGCGCAGATGTTGCACCAGCCGCTTGTGCCGCGCCAGATATTCAATGTCCAGCGCATCCGTGCCGCCGATGGACAGGCTCACGCCATGCATCACGAAAGCATAATCGCGGCGCAGGTCGCCTAGAAATTCCCAATAGCCTTCATGCGCGTGCATGAAATTTTCGCTGATGATCTCAAACCAATCCACTGCCGGACGCGTGGCCAGCACCGTCTCATAATGCGGGGCGCGCAGGCCAAGGCCGAAACCGGCAAGAGCAGGAACATCAATCATGAAAAAAAGCGGGCATGGCCTGGCCATGCCCGCGCCTCAATATTATTCAGCCTTAGGGGCTTCTTCCATCTTGGGAGCTTCTTCCGTCTTGGGCTCTTCCGCAGTGGCGGGCGTCAGCTTGCCACCGTCTTTTTCGCAGGTGCCTGCCGCAACCATCTTGAAAGCGTCGGGGTCGTTGTCTTTGGTCGAGTGTCCCGCGCAGGAGAAAGCGCCAGAGGCGGATTTGCAGTCATTCTTGCCGGCCTTGGCGATGCCGTAGCACTTTTCCATAGCCGCTACAGCCTTTTCCATTTTATTGGCAGCAGCTTCAGTGGCCATAGCGGGCGTAGCGGCGGTGAAAATCACGCCTGCGAGCGCGGCGGTCAACACTGTCTTGTTCATTGTTTCTTCCTCATGCTTGGGGGGTGGCAGGCCAACGGCCTGTGGGAGAGTTTTCGACGACTTGGCGTCGCCGGTTACAGCTTAGGCGAAAAAACGATTCTACCAGGCCAGAATTTTACGCCCCGCCAGCCAGCCCAACACACCCAGCGCGAGGATGGGTAAAAGATGGTATGTTAGCAAGTGCAGCACACCATCGTTCGCTTCCACGAATTTCAGCAGCAAATGACCGACAGATCCGGCCACCAACAAGGCCAGCAGGCCGGTGCGCTGTGGCATAACAGTCGCGCCGCGGCGAATTTGCCACAACATCAAGCCAGCGGGCAGGGGCGCAAAGAGTGTGATGCACAACGCGCAATCCAACCCGCTATGCACATTATCCAACGCTTCGGCTGTTGCCGCCGGCCAGAGAGCCCGAAACAGCAGCAATCCAGCATACAGCACAAGCAGCGCAAAAGGCACATGCAGCGCCCAGTTTTGCTGGCGGAAGTCTGGGAAAGCGTGCCAGAACGCGCTGATGCCGGCGCTTAGCACCAGCAGCAACAGTAGTACTGCTTCAAATACGAACAGCGGTTCCGTCAGCCTGTCACTAATGTCAACTCTTAGTCCCAGAATGGCCGTCATAATGATAACGGTCGTGAAAGTCACGCCACTCCAAATGCCAAACATTGTCCACGGACAGGCAGCTTTAACCGGTCGCGCGACCTCGTGCGTCAGGCCGGCGATGAAATCCTGCGTCTCCATCAGCCGCTCTCCAGCTTGCGCCGCAGCGCCTTATAGGCGCGGTGCGCCGCCACTTTGACGGCGGAAACATTCATGCCCATTTTCTTCGCCACTTCCTGCACGCTTAAATCCTCGCCATACATGTGCTGCAGAATCGCCTGCTGCTTTGCTGGCAAGCCTTCCACCCCTCTGCGGATATCTTCGCTCCATTCCAGGCTTTCGGTTACATCCTGGCCAAGATTTTCGCTAAAATCTTGAATATCAAGCATGTTCTGCGCCTGCTGGCGATAACGCCCGCGCCAATGGTCGTGCAGCCGGTAGCGGGCGATGGCCATCACCCAGGGCAACAGCGCCCGATCAGGCTCATAGGTATGGCGCGCTTTGTGGATGGAGAGCAGAATATCCTGCACCACATCCTCTCTGTCCTGAGGTTTGAGTTGGCTAGCCAGATTACGGCGGATGATATTTGCCAATTGCTCCAGCAGCCTGCCATAGGCACGCTGGTCACCCAGCAGCGCCGCCGCCATAAGCGACTCCAGCGCGTGTTTTTGTGGCGTCAGCGCGGTCATGCTTGTAACCGCAAAGGGTGGGGCAGCGAAATCATGGGCGAACAGTAGCAGACTGCAGCCAACCAACAAGGCGGAACGATGCGCACGATCATCACGGCTTATCGGCAACACAGCGCGAAAATCTGGCCGCGGGCGCAGGAACTATCCTTGCTGCTGCAGCGTTTGCTGCTGGTGCGGGTGTTTTTTCCTTCCGGCCTGGCCAAGCTGGAGAATTGGGACGGGACGCTGCAGCTGTTCCGTGAAGAATATCAAGTGCCGCTGTTGCCGCCCGCATTCGCGGCCTATAGCTCCACCTTGTTTGAACTGGCTTGCCCCGTGCTGCTGGCGTTGGGACTTGGCACCCGCCTGGCGGTCTTGCCGCTGCTTGCCATGACGGCGGTCATTCAATTCACCTATGACCAGAATATCGCGCATTATTTCTGGGCGGTGCTGTTGCTCAATCTGTTGGTTTTTGGCGCTGGTCGTTGGTCGCTTGACTTTTGGTTGGCGAAGAAATTCCTGCGTTGAACCTGCATCAAGGTTTTTTGGGCAGACGGGCGAGGAAACCGTCCGTCAAGCCTGGCGGCAGCGCGCCAAGCAGCCAGACCGCGGCATAGAGCGGGAAGGGGAAAGCGATGCGCGCTCGATTGCGCGCCAGCCCTTGCTTGATGATTAAAGCGGCGCTATCCGCTTCCATCAAAAACGGCATCCGAAATTTATTCACATCCGTCATCGGCGTCTTGATATAGCCCGGGCAGATAACGGAGACCTGCACACCCTTAGCCGCCAGGTCGCCACGCAGCGCCTCGCCATACAACCGCACCGCCGCTTTGCTGGCAGAATAGGCCGGGCAGCCGGGCAGGCCGCGAAAACCGGCCAAAGACGCCATGATGGCAATTTGCCCTTTGCCGCGCTGCGTCATGGCAGGCAAGGCGCCATGCACGGTATTGAATACCCCTTGCACATTGACGGCGAAAATCTGTTCCACTTGCTCCGGCGTCTCGCCGCCGCTGCCGGTGCCGGCCGAGATGCCGGCATTGGCGATGACGAGGTCAAGCGGCATGGCGGCAGCGCGCTCCGCCAGCCATTGCGCCTGGGCTTGCCGGTCAGTCACCTCGCCTATGGTCGTGATGGCCGTCGCGCCGCAAGCCCGCGCCCGTTGCGCCACCTGCGCCAACCGCTCGGCGTCACGGCCATGCAGCGACAGGGTTGCGCCACTACCGGCATAAGCCAACGCCAAGGCCGCGCCTATGCCGCTGGAGGCGCCGGTGATGAGAATATGTTGCGGGTTTTGCATCGGCGCCAAATCACGTTATAGTTGCCGCATTGTCATAGCAGCATTGTGCCTTCATGTCTGAAAATTCCTATCTCGCGCAAGATGTGCAACGTCGTGGATTGATGCTTGTGTTGTCGTCGCCTTCCGGCGCCGGCAAGACCACCATCTCGCGCCGACTGTTGGCGTTGGACAGGCATCTCGCGCTCTCCGTTTCCGTCACCACGCGCCCACGCCGGCCGGGCGAATTGGAGGGCACGCATTATTTCTTTACCGATGCCACGGCTTTCAACCTGATGACTAATCGTGGTGAGTTATTGGAACATGCCAAGGTCTTCGGCAATTATTACGGCACGCCGCGCGCGCCGGTGGAGGCCAACCTGGCCGCCGGCCGCGATGTGCTGTTCGACATTGACTGGCAAGGCACCCAGCAGCTGGCGGAAAAAGCGCGCGATGATCTCGTCAGCGTCTTCATCCTGCCGCCCTCATGGCGCGAATTGGAGCGCCGCATCCACACGCGGGCGCAGGATACCGAAGAGGAAATCGCGCGCCGCATGGCCAAAGCGGCGGACGAGATGAGCCACTGGGCGGAATATGACTACGTCATCGTCAACCGCGATTTGGACGAAAGCGTGAGCCACGTGCAGGCCATTCTGAACAGCGAACGCTTGAAGCGCCGGCGCCAAGTGGGGCTCGCAGAATTCGTGAAAGCGCTGCAGCAAGGCCTGTGAATCTACTGAAACGCCGTTTCCACAAAACTGCGCAGCTTGCGGCTATGCAGGCTGGAAGGACCAAGTGCCCGCAGCAATTCCATGGCGCGCACGCCGATGAGCAGATGCTGGTCAACCTGCTGGCGATAAAAACGGTTGGCCATGCCCGGCAGCTTGATCTCGCCATGCAGCGGCTTGTCTGAAACGCAGAGCAGCGTGCCGTAGGGGACGCGGAAGCGGAAGCCGTTGCCGGCGACCACGGCGGATTCCATGTCCAGCGCTATGGCGCGGCTTTGGCTGAAACGCTCGACCAGACGTTGGTAGCCAAGCAGTTCCCAGTTGCGATTATCCGTGGTCACCACCGTGCCGGTGCGCATCAGGGCCTTGATGGCCAGGCCTTCCTTGCCGGTCACTTGCCCGACGGCGGCTTCCAGCGCGCGCTGCACTTCCGCCAAAGCCGGCACGGGCACCCAGGCGGGCAGGTCGGCATCCAGCACATGGTCGTCGCGGACATAGGCATGCGCCAGCACATAATCGCCCAGCTTCTGCGTCTCCCGCAGGCCGGCGCAATGCCCCAGCATGATCCAGGCATGGGGGCGCAGCACCGCCAGATGGTCGGTGATGGTCTTGGCGTTGGCGGGGCCGACGCCGATATTGATGATGGTAATGCCGCAGGCATCGTCCCGCACCAGATGATAGGCCGGCATTTGCGGCAGGCGGCTGGTGGGTGAGCCTTGCGGTTCGCCGCCGTCGAGATTGCGGTTGGGCGTGATATGCCCGCCCGGCTCGACCAGGCATTTATACTGCTCGCGATAGGTGCGCTGCACAGGGTCGTTCGTCACCTGCATGATGCCTTGCGCCATGCGAACGAACTCTTCCACATAAAACTGATAATTGGTGAGGATGACGAAGTTTTGAAAATGCCCCGCCCCCGTGCCGGTATAGTGCCGCAACCGGTGCAACGAATAATCGGTGCGCGCCGCGGTGAACAGTGCCAGCGGGCGGCTGCCATCCGGAGTCGGCAACGCCGAGCCGTTGGCGATGCTGTCGTCTAGGTCGGCCAAATTCGGTAGATAAAAATTTTCGGAAAGTTTATTGATGCGCTCCGGCATCAAATCGCCTTCCACATGCACGCCGTCCGGGAAAGCGAAATGCACGGGAATCGGCGTTTCGCTGACGCCGATTTCGATGGGGACGCCGTGGTTCTTTAACAGCAGCCGGAACTGCTCACGGTAATAGCGGGCGAACAGTAGTGGCCGCGTCAGCGTAGTCTGATAGCGGCCGCGGCCGTTGATGAAGCCATAGGCCAGGCTTTCTTCCACCTGCGCCTGGTTTTCCAGGGTGATGGCTGCGTAGGGGTAGCACAGGCGCTGCCGCTTGGGGATGTCATGCCCCGCCGCGAAAGTAGCGAGACTGTCGCGCAGCGCGGAGGTGTTGGTGTCATAGATTTCCTGCACACGGCTCACGGCCTGTTCAGGATCGGTAAAAAACGCGCGCTGCATCATCGGCGCCATCCGCGCAAAATCTGCATGAAGATCGCCATATTGACCACCGGCGGCGCCAGCTGCCCGTCTTGCTGCGCCACGGACTGGCGCAGAGCCAGAATGCCGGCGCGGCGGCACACGCCTTCAATATCCGCGCCGCTGAAGCCTTGCGTGGCTTCCGCCAATTCGTCAGCATTCACATCCGCCGCGAGTGGCAGCTTATGAGCGTGATAGTCAAAGATTTTTTGCCGCGCCAGCGTGTCCGGCAACGGAATGTTGAGAACGTAATCGAACCGGCCGGGCTTGAGCAGCGCATGGTCAATGCGGTCGGCATGGCTGGTAGCCGCCAGGATGGTCAGGCCGTGCATATCCTGCGTGGCGTCAAACTCGCGCAAAAAAGCGTTGAAGGCGATGTCCAGCTTGCTGTCGGGCAGTGTATCAGGCTGCGGCACCAGCGCGTCCAGACTGTCTATGAACAACATGCTGGGCGCGGATTGCCGCGCCTTGATGAACAAGCGACGCAGAATGGCGGGCGGGTCATCGGCCAACGCGATGTCCAACGCGTCAACATGAATGAAGCGCGCCCGCGTGGCGTTGGCCAAAGCGCGCACCATGTTGGTTTTGCCGGTGCCGGGCGCGCCAGTGATCAACACGCCATGCGGCGGCGGCGCGCTCTTATTGTCGTGCAACAAGCCGAAATTGATCGGACGCTCGACAGCTTCGCGTAATGTCTGCTTGATGTCCTCGTGGCCGGCGATGTCGCTCCAGTTAATGGCCGGACTTTCGGTGCTGTAAATCTCGCCGCGCTGCGGCACGATTTCGGTCAGGGCAGCGCGGAAATGATGCATGGCGATGGGCAGAGGCTCCGGCACACCGGCGGTGGCGCGCGCCTTCAGCCGTTCGGCGCGTTGGGCGCGCAAGGCGGCGTTCTTGACCAT
>CAZBSB010000021.1:0-4970 GCA_964494535.1 uncultured Rhodospirillales bacterium | reverse complement strand
CCACGAACTGCTCAGTCAACGCGGCCAGGCGCTCCAAACTCACATCTTCGGCCAGCTGGTGATCGCGCGCCAGAATTTGCAGGATTTCCAGCCGGTTTTCCCGATCCGGCGGATCAATGATGAGCGTGCGCTCAAAGCGCCCCGGGCGCAGCGCAGCCGGGTCAATCGCATGGCGCTGATGCGTCAAGCCGATGATGACCACCGGCAGCGAGCGCGGCAGCCGGTCAAGCTGCGCGTAAAACTGGTTGGCCATCACGGAACGCGTCCAATCCGTGGTGGCGGGCAGCAGCAGATCAATATCGTCAATCATGATAATAGCGGGCGCCTGGCTGGCCGCGGCGCTGAAACTTTGCTCGAAAATTTCGCCGGCTCCACCATGCGCCGCAATCACGCGCGCGGCATAGATTTTGTCCAGATATGTGCCGGTATGCTGTGCCAGCGCGTCCACCAGCGTTGTCTTGCCGCTGCCGGAAGGGCCTTCTAGCAGCACACAGCGCATCCCACTCTGCGGATGCTGGCGCATGGCGCCCAGCCATTCCTCCAGCCAATAAAACTCGCGGCGCATCCCCCCCAGCAGGGACATGGCCAGCGAGCGCGGGCTGCTCTGACTGGCGGCGACTTGTATATCCGTGAGGTTGCGGACGATGCCCGGCGTATTTTTGCCAATGGCCGTGACCTGCAGCATCATATCGAACTGGTCGGCCATCCGCACCCGCAGCACATGGCCGGAACTGACGGCCTGGCCTTCAAGTTGGCGGCGGATGAGCGGCAGGCGGGCTTTCGCGGCGCGGGCATCCAGCCCATGCTGCGCCGTCAAGGCCAGGGAAGGCGCGGTGTCCAGTTCCGGCGCGGCGCTGATTTTCAGCACATCGCCGGCGCGCGCACCGCAATTATGCAGCTGCACGTCATCCAGTAGCACCAGCCCCTGGTTGCGATGCTCCATGGTGGCGGGATAGGCCAGTGCGTGAACCGTGCCGCCGCCATTCAGCATCACGCGCGCGCCCACCGAAAGCCCCAGGCGTTTGAGATCGCTGGGGTCGAGACGGACGATGCCGCGGTCATAATCCAGCGGTTCCAGAAAGCCACACTGCAAGGTGAGGCTGGACTCGATCATGACAAATTCTCCCGATGGTAACGGCTGCGAACATCCCGCAAGGCACTTTGCGCGGCCAGCGCCAATCCGTCAACCTGAGCGGCGCGATCCACGGCCTGCAACCGGTTGCCATGCTCCAACGCTGATTCGATGGCGGCCATTGTAGCTGAGAAAGATGCCAGGCCGCAGCTGGCGCTGCTGCTTTTCAGCGTATGCGCTTCACGCTGCATCAGTTCCCAATTTTCATGCCGGATGGCGTTTTTGAAGCTGCCGAGCCGCTGCACCATATCCTGCTCGAAAACGGCGAGCAGACGTTCGATGGTTTCCGGTCCAACATCTTCGGCCATCTGTTCCAGCACTTGCCAGTTAACGGTATCCTTGGCGTCAGGCGATGGCGCCTCCGCATCTTGCGCCGCTTCCTGCTGCGTGTCTTGCTTGAGCCAATGCTGCAGCATTTTGAGCAGCGCCTCGCGCCGCACCGGCTTGCCCAGATAGTCGTTCATGCCGGACGCCAGGCAGCGCTCCCGGTCGCCCTGCATAGATTGCGCCGTCATGGCGATGATCGGCAGCATGGCATGGCTACCGCCGAGTGCCCTGATCTGCCGCGTTGCCGTCAGCCCGTCCATCACCGGCATGGAAACATCCATGAACACCAGATCATAGGCCTTGTCCTGCACCATCCGCACGGCAATTTCGCCATTTTCCGCTATGGCGCAGCGGTGGCCGGCGCGTTCCAGCATCTTGGTCAGCACCAATTGATTGGTGGCGTTGTCCTCCACCACCAAAATATCGCGCGCCTGGCTAGCCGAAACCGGTTTGGCCAACTCGGATTGTTTAGATTGCGTGGCATTGACCACCTGCAAGGGCAGAACGAAGGAGAATTTGCTGCCTTCACCCAGGCGACTTTCCACATCAATCTCGCCATGCATCATCTGCACCAGGCGCTTGCAGATGGCGAGCCCCAGCCCGGTGCCGCCATAGCGCCGAGCGATGCTGGGATCAAGCTGGTGAAATTCGGTGAAAATCCGCGTCATCCCATCATGGCTCATGCCGATGCCCGTATCAGCAACCTCAAAACGCACGATGCAATCGGTGCCTGCGGTGCTGGTTTGCGCCAAGAGATTACTGATCTTGACCGTGACCGCGCCTTTGTCCGTGAATTTCACGGCGTTGGAGATGAGATTGAGCAAGACTTGCTTGATGCGCGTGGGGTCGCTGTTGACATGGCGCGGCAGCTTGTCGTCCAAAATCAGATTCAGCCCAATCCGCTTGCGCTCGGCGTTCGGCTGCAGCAAGGCGATGCTGCCATTGATGAGTTCCAGCAAATCGAATTCGACAGCCTCCAGATTCAAGCGTCCGGCCTCGATCTTGCTGAAGTCCAGCATGTCGTTGACGATGGTCAGCAAGGCATCCGCCGAATTATAGGACGTTTCCGCCAATTGCTTGGCCTCGGCGCCCAGCGGCATTTCGCAGAGCAGGGATAGGGTGCCCAGCACGCCGTTGATGGGGGTGCGGATTTCATGGCTCATCATCGCCATGAAGCTGCTTTTCACGTTGGTGGCGCGCTCCGCCTGTTCCTTGGCGATGGTCAGCGCCTGCTGCGTGTTATGCATGGCGGTGACATCGTCAATGATGAGAATGAAATTCTTCACCGCGCCGTCATCGTCAAACAGCGGGCTGATCTGCAGATCATTCCAGAACGGCGTTTGTGTTTTATGATAGTGCTGCGTCGTCAAGCGCAAGCCGGCCTTGTTGGCGAAGGCATCCGCGATGGCGCCGATATCCTCCTTGCTGGTGTGAATGCCGTAGAGCAGGTTGAACGGCCGACCCATCGCTTCCGGCGCGTCATAGCCGGTCATCACCGAGAAGGCCTGATTCACGAAGATGATGGGATTGTCCGGCTGCGTGGGGTCGGTGATCGCCACGCCAAACGGCGCCGAATCAATTGTCGCCGCTTGCAGGTTGGAAAAACGCTGCGCCGATTGCGCCGCGCTGATGGTGCGCTGCAGAGTATTTTCCTGCTGCCGCAGCCGCACCAAAAGCAAAGCGATAGCCGAAACAGCAAAGCCCAGCAGTAGAATATGCTGCACCCAACTTTCATAATAAAATTCGCTCAGAGTGGTCAGCACCATGCCGCCCAGAAGCAAGGCAAGGCTATGCCAAACAGGCAGGCGGGCAAGGAAAGATGCCATTAGCTGTCATGGGGTGGTTGAAAGCAGACCAGACTATGCAGAAAATTGGTTAAGAGAAACTATATGGGTCAATATCAATTCGTAGTTTCAATAGTTTGGGTAGCTTGACGGTAGCCAGCGCCACCTGCAGCACGGCCTGCAGGTTGATCTGCCGGTCGGCAACCACCAGCAGTCGTTGTCGGTGCTGCCCGCGCAACAGAGCAATGGGGGCAGGGGCGGGACCCAGAATCTTCAGGCGCTCGCTCTGCGGCAAGGCCTGACTGATATTAAGCGCCGTAGCCTGCACGAGCCGCAAATCGGCGCCCGACAGAATCAGCGCCGCCAGCCGTTTGGCGGGCGGCAAATCATAGGCCTGGCGTTCCGTCAGTTCAGCGGCCATAAACGCGTCATGGTCGTTCTGTTGCAGAGCGTCCATGATGGGGTGGTCGGGCTGATAGGTCTGCAAATAGGCGCGGCCGGGCTTCTCGCCGCGGCCGGTGCGCCCCGCCACCTGTTGCAACAACTGGAAGCAACGCTCGCAGGCGCGGGGGTCGCCGCCGCTTAAGCCCAAATCGGCATCAACAATGCCAACCAGCGTCAGGTTGGGAAAATGATAGCCCTTGGCCATGATCTGCGTGCCGACCAGAATATCAACCTCGCCGGCATTCATCCGCTCCAATAGCGCGGTGATTGCCGCCGGATTCTGCAACAAGTCGCTGGACATCACCGCGCAGCGCGCTTCCGGCAACAGGGCGCCGATTTCTTCCGCCACGCGCTCCACCCCCGGCCCGCAAGCGGCAAAGTGGCCAATATCATGGCAGGCCGGGCAACGCTCCGGCACTAAGGCGTGATAGCCGCAATGATGGCATTGCAGCCGCGGCTGCTGGCGGTGCTGCACCAGCCAGGCGCTGCAGTGCGGGCATTGCAGCCGGTGGCCGCAGTGGCGGCAGAGCGTGAGCGGGGCATAGCCGCGCCGGTTGACGAACAGCATGGCCTGCTCACCCGCCTGCAGCGTTTCGCGCACCGCCGCCAGCAACGGCGCGCTGATAAAACGGCTGGCCGGCAGCTTTTCGGCGCGCATGTCTATGCGATGGATGGTCGGCAGGCGTGCGCCGCCATAGCGTTCCGGCAGCTTGACCAGCCGGTAGCGCCCTTGCCGCACATTCACCGTGGTTTCCAGCGATGGCGTGGCACTGGCGAGGATGGCGGAAAAATCGCCATGCCGCGCCCGGGTTACCGCCAGATCGCGCGCCTGATAGATGATGCCTTCGTCTTGCTTATAGGTCGCTTCATGTTCTTCATCCACGACGATGAGGCCGAGACGCGGATAAGGCAGAAACAAGGCCGAACGGGCGCCGACCACCAGCCGGGCCGTGCCGTGCGCGATGCGCCACCAGGCGCCTCGGCGCTGCGTGACTGTGAGGCCGGAATGCCAGACGGTGGGCACGGCGCCAAAACGCGCCGCGAACCGCGCCAGCATCGCGGTGGTCAAAGCAATTTCCGGCAGCAGCACCAAAGCCTGTTTGCCGGCGCGCAAGACATCGGCAATGGCCTCGCAATACACCTCCGTCTTGCCAGCGCCGGTGACACCTTGCAGGACGATGGTTGCGCTATCCTTTTGGGCTTGCTGGATGGTTGCCGCCGCCTGGCGTTGCGCGGTGGTCAAGTCGGGTGTTTGGAAATCCGGCATTATGCCGTCATGGGTT
>CAZBSB010000020.1:13469-18109 GCA_964494535.1 uncultured Rhodospirillales bacterium | reverse complement strand
TTTTGGTTGCGGGGGCAGGATTTGAACCTGCGGCCTTCAGGTTATGAGCCTGACGAGCTACCGGGCTGCTCCACCCCGCGTCACCAAAAGTGAACCGCTGCCAACATCAGGCAACGACGTTCACAGCGGCAAAGCGCGACTTGTCGCGCAAACCATCTCTCTTGTCAAGCGTTTGAAAACAGGCCAAAAATTTTGCCAAATTTCCTGCGGATGGTTAAAGAAAAACGGCTTCACCGCTCGGTTACATCCATCTCCTTATGAAAACTCTCCGGCAGCAGCCAGCTGGCGGTGATGGCTAGAGCCATGACGATGAAGCCTAACACCGCGCTGCCATGCAGCAGCCCGAGGGATGGTTTGAGCAGGAAATCCAGGCCGGTGGTCATCAACACCACGGAGCCGCGCACGAAGTTTGGCACGGTGGTGGCGGCGGTGGCACGCAGGTTGGTGCCGAACTGCTCCGTCACCGTTGCCATCATCACCGCCCAAAAGCCGGCGAAGAAACCCATGAAGACATAAAGTGCATAAAATTCCCGCAATTCCAGGCCGCGCAGGCTGAAGTAAATCGCGATCATCAAGCTAAGCGGCAGCATGAAAGCAATCAAAGCCCAGCGGCGCGATTGCAGCCTTTGGCTCAACAGGCCGCAGGCAATGTCGCCGAAAGCCAACGCGACGGAGAAGCAGAGGATGGCCTGCGCCGCGATGACCGTGCCTTGCACACCCAACTGTCGCCCCATCTCCGGCGAAAACAGCAACAGAATGCCGGAAACATACCAGACCGGCGTACCGATGAGGATGCACAGCAGGTAGCGCCACAGGCGGTCGCGGTTGTTGACCAGATCAAGCAACGAGCCGTGCCGCACCTGGCTTTGGCGGCTGGCCGTATAGAGGCCGGATTCCACCACCTTGAGCCGCAGCAAAAACAGCAGAAAGCCCAGACATCCGCCCAGCACATAACCATGCCGCCAAGGCAGGAAATCCGCTACCAGGCTGGCGGCGACGCAGCCGAACAAGCCAAAGCCGGCGATGATAGTCGGCGCCATGCCGCGCTTTTGTTTGCTCATGCTCTCCATGGTCAGCGTCACGCCCGCACCCAGCTCGCCGGCCAGGCCGAAACCGGCGGCGAAGCGCGCCACGGCGTAACTCTCCGCGTCCCACACAAAGGCGTTGGCCAGGGTGGCGGTAGCATAAATGAGAATCGAGCCGAACAGCGAGGCCTTGCGCCCGATTTTGTCGCCCATCACGCCGAAGACCAAGCCGCCCAGCAACATGCCCAGCATCTGCGCGTTCAGGATATGCGTGCTGGCTGCTGTCAGCACCGCGTCGCGATAACCAAGGTCGGTGAGGCTGGCGACGCGATAGACGGAGTAAATCCAGATATCGAAGATATCCACGAAATAGCCGAGGGCGGCGACGATGAGGGCAGGGCGCATGGGGAAAATCCGAAGTAACGCAGCGGCTAAACTAGACAGAAAGCGCCAACTTCGCCATAGTGCCTTTTTTCGGCTGGACGAGGAGGCATTGTGGCAGAATACCTGCAAAACAGTTTGGAAAACATGCCCGCTGTCATGCCGACCTATGACCGCGTTGATTTGTATTTCGAGCGCGGCGAGGGCTGTTATCTCTGGAACGATAAAGGCGACAAATATCTGGATTTCGGCGCCGCTTTTTCGGTCACCGCCTTTGGTCATGCCAATGCGGAACTGGCCGAGGTGCTGTATCAGCAGGCCAAAACGCTGTGGATCACCTCCAACCTCTATAAGTCGCACCAGCTGGATCGGGTGGCCAAACGGCTGGTGGATTTGACCGGTTTTGCCGATACCGTGTTTTTCCAGAATTCCGGCGTCGAAGCCTGGGAGCTGGGCGTCAAGATCATCCGCAAATATTTCAGCGCCATCGGCCAGCCGGAGCGTTTTCGCGTCATCACCTTTCAGGGCTGCTTCCATGGCCGCACTCTGGCGGCCATCGCGGCGGCCAAGACGCCGAAGATGGTGGGCGGCTTCGGACCGATGACGGATGGGTTCGACCAGGTGCCGTGGGGTGACCTGGCCGCCGTCAAGGCCGCCATCACGCCGCAGACGGCGGCTATCCATCTGGAGCCGGTGCAGGGCGAAGGCGGCATCCGTGCCGCCACGCCGGAATTCATGCGCGGGCTGCGCCAATTGTGCGATCAGCATGGCTTGCTGTTGTTCCTAGATGAAATTCAGTGCGGCATGGGGCGCACTGGCAAGATGTTCGCGCATCAATGGGCGGGCGTGACTCCTGATGTCATGTGCATCGCCAAGGCGCTAGGCAACGGCTTTCCGGTCGCGGCCTGCGTGGCCACCGCCAGCGCCGCGCGCGGCATGACGCCGGGCACCCATGGTAGCACCTATGGCAACAATCCGCTGGCATTGGCGGTGGTGGACAAGGTGCTGGACTGGTTCGAGGCGCCGGGGTTTCTGGAGAGCGTCGCGGCGAAGGGCGCCTATTTCGCCGGCAAGCTGGATGAATTGGTCAAACGCCATCCACGCATCTTCGTGGAGCGTCGTGGCCTGGGCATGATGCAAGGTCTGAAATGCGCTGTGCCGGAGACGGAAATTTTGCAGGCGTGCCGTGCCAGGAAATTACTGCTGATGCCGGCCGGCGATAATGTCATCCGTCTGGTGCCGGCGCTGATCGTCACCCAGGCGCAGATTGACGATGCCGTGGCCATTGTGGATGCCGTGGCCAAAGAGTTCGCAGGAAAATTATGACCAGACATTTCGTTGATCTTGACCAAGTGCCGGCCGCCGCTTTGCAGGCGATCTTGGCGCAGGCACATCTCATCAAGGCGCAGCCCAAAAAATTCCGCCGGCTGGATGGCGAGACCCTGGCGCTGATTTTTGAGAAGCCTTCCACCCGCACCCGCGTGTCGTTCGAAGTCGGCATCCGCGAATTGGGCGGCGACGCCGTGGTGCTGACCGGCGCCGAGATGCAACTGGGACGCGGCGAGACGATTGGCGATACCGCGCGCGTCATGTCACGCTATGTGGACGCCATCATGATTCGCACCGGCGACCCGCACAAGCTGGACGATCTGGTGGCGGGTGCCAGCATTCCCATCATCAACGGCCTGACCAACGCCACGCATCCCTGTCAGGTGATGGCGGATGTGATGACGCTGCAAGAGCGGTTCGGCAAGACGGAAGGTTTGCGCGTCGCCTGGGTGGGCGACGGCGAGAACAACATTCTCAACAGCCTCATCCAAGCGGCGGTGGTGTTTGGCTATCATCTGCATATCGCGGCGCCGGCCGCGCTGGCGCCGGCGCGGGAGCGCATCGCTGCGGCGCAGGCCAAGGGCGCGCGCCTCAGTTACGGCGAAGACGTGGCCGAAGCTGTGCGCGGCGCTCACGCCATCGTCACCGACACCTGGGTTTCCATGCACAATACCGATGCCGCGCAGCGTCACGCGCTGCTGCAGCCTTATCAGGTGAACAAGACGCTGATGGGGTTGGCGGATGCCAAAGCCATCTTCATGCATTGCCTGCCGGCGCATCGCGGCGAAGAAGTAACGGACGAAGTGTTTGACAGCGCGCAATCCGCTGTGTGGGATGAGGCGGAGAACCGGCTGCACGCGCAGAAAGCGATTTTGTTGTGGTGTTTGGAACGCGAGGACAAGTGACGAGACACGGCCTACTTGCTTTGGTTTGCCTCTTGGGTTTGGCGGCTTGCGCCGGCTCCGGTAAGGAGACGCGCCAATGCCCGCGCCTGGCGGCGCTGCGCGACCTGCAGCAATGGACTGATTTTGGCGGCCAAAAGCCGGCGAAGGAAAATCTGGTTGTCGCCGCGCGGCTCGATCCGCCGCAGGGTTCCTGCCGTTTCCGCAGCGAGCGCATTGAGGCCGATCTTGACCTGACCATCCGGCTGCATCGCGGCCCACGGGTGGAACAAGAAATTGTGTCCATGCCCTATTTCGCGGCAGTGGTTGACGCGCAGGACAGGGTCATCAACAAGCAGAACTTCACGGTGGCGATTGATGTGCCATCCGGCAAGACTCCTGAGACGGTTACGGAAAAGCTGCGGCTGGTTATTCCGAACGCAGAGGAGCTGGACGGTTCCGCCTGGCGCATCATGGTCGGGCTGCAGCTGACACCGCAGCAGGTGGCTTTCAATCGCGGCGACTTTAGCGAGCCTAAGCCGCTGGCCATGCCGCGGGTCAAGGTGCAGCAAGGGAAGGCGCGATGACCCAACTGCTGCAGCGCACGGCGCTTTATGATTTGCACCAGAAGCTGGGCGCCAAGCTGGTGCCGTTTGCCGGTTATGAAATGCCGGTGCAGTATCCTGACGGCATCATCAAGGAGCATAAGCATACCCGCGCCGCCGCCGGCTTGTTTGATGTCTCGCACATGGGGCAAGTAACGCTGCATTGCCCGCTGGAAGATTTGGCCAAGCTGCTGCCGGCCGATTTGGCTGGGCTGGTGCCGGGGCAGACCACCTACAGCTTGCTGCTGAATGACACGGGCGGCGCGATAGACGATTTAATGGTCACGCGGCTTAGCGCGGCCGGCGATGAGTGGTTCCTGGTCATTAACGCCTCGCGCAAGCAGTTGGATCACGCGCATCTGCGCGCGCATCTGCCGCGCGCTGCGACGAACATCCTGCATGGCGACCGTGCGCTGCTG
>CAZBSB010000020.1:0-13459 GCA_964494535.1 uncultured Rhodospirillales bacterium | reverse complement strand
ATGGACTGGCGGGGGCCCGCAGAGGCCGCCCTTCGCTGCAAGGGCCACAGGCTGTTGACGTCATGCGCGGTTATTGTCCGGAGGCGCTCACGCTGCGCTTCATGCATGGCGCGGCGTTTACCACCGCACAGGGCAAACTCTTCATCACCCGCAGCGGCTATACCGGCGAAGACGGGTTTGAAATCTCCGTCGCCGCGGCGCAAGCCACGGCGCTGGCTGAGCAATTGTTGACGGACGCGCGCGTCAAGCCCATCGGCCTCGGCGCGCGCGACACGCTGCGTCTGGAGGCCGGCCTGTGCCTCTATGGCCATGAGCTGGACGAAACTGTCTCGCCGCCCGAAGCGCGCTTGAACTGGGTGGTGCACCCGGCGCGGCGGCAGGCGGCGGATTTTCCGGGCGCCGAACGGATTTTGCGCGAGATCAAGCAGCCGCCGGCACGGGTGCGCGTCGGGCTGCTGCCGGAAGGCCGAGCGATCGCGCGCGAGCAGACGCCGATTGCCGATGCAGCGGGCAACGCTATCGGCACCGTCACCAGCGGCACCTTCAGCCCGACACTGGAACGCCCCATCGCCATGGGTTTCGTGCCGCCGACCCACGCGGCGCCTGATACGGTTGTCCATCTCGCGCTGCGCGGCCAGCAGCTGCCGGCGCGCGTGGTGAAATTGCCTTTTGTCCCCCACCGTTATGTAAAGTGAGGTTGTTATGGCCGGCGAGCGTTACACCAAGGAACATGAATGGGTGCGTCTGGATGGCGCCGAGGCCGTCTGCGGCATCAGCGATTTCGCGCAAAAGGCGCTGGGCGACGTGGTGTTCGTCGAACTGCCGCCGGTCGGCAAAGTGGTAATGGCCGGCGAACAAGTCGCGGTAGTGGAATCGGTCAAGGCCGCGAGCGAGGTCTACGCGCCGATTGACGGCACGGTCACGGCCGTGAACAACGCGCTGGTGACTGACCCTTCGCTGGTCAATACCGCGCCGCTAGGCAATGGCTGGTTTTTTAAACTACAACCGGCACGGCAGGAGCAGGCGCAGCAACTGATGGATCAGTCGGCCTACGCGGCTTTTGCACAGGGGTGACTTGAGACATTGGCACTTGGATCGTGCGTGTACGGCCGCCCGTCGCAGCGGGCAGCGTGACACACAAGGTTTCAGCGCCCACGTCCTCGTTGGCACGCCGGCCAAAGCCACCAGTCACAGTGCCGGTCTGCCCTTTATAAGCGCCGTCATTGAAGGTCACCTTGGCTCTGCTGCCCACCAGGCGGCGCATCGTCAGATCCGGTGGTTCGGTAGTCGCTGTTGCCATAGCACCCCCCTCTATAACTGGATCAAAAAACAATTCTTCCGCTCAAACGACGCGATAAGCAACGTCAATAATCGGGACATCAGCGCGCCGGCCGGGTCGCGCCGGTCGCGGGTCGGGCAGTGATAATTGATCGGGGCGCAGTTCCAGTCTTTGCTCTTCCATACGGCCGGTCTTGGCGTCAATGAACGGGGAGGCGATGACAACATGCTCTTTGGGCAGCAAATGGCCGACCACGCTATGATTGACCGTGTAGTGTTTACCGGTTTCGATAGCGACAACGCGACCGGTGGCGCCATGGAAAAAATCCTTTGGATCCGTTATTTGCACGGCGCGGCCGACCATGCCTTGCAGCTGGGCGGCAGTTAAATCGGAAAGCAGTTGCATGGTTTGAAACCCGTTCTAAATATCAAACAGACGACCATAACATTCGCGTTTGTTATCTTAAAGAACAGGAATTACTTGCACGAAAAAAGGGCGGCCAAGCCGCCCTCTCATAACCGGCAGCGAACCGGCAAACTTACTTAATTTTGCCTTCCTTGAACTTCACATGCTTCCGCAGCTTGGGGTCGTATTTCTTCAACTCCAGCTTCTTGGTGTTGTTCTTGGGGTTCTTTTTGGTCACATAAAAGGTGCCGGTGCCTTCGGTGCTCAGCATCTTGATTGCGGTTTTTGCCTTGGCCATTTTTCAACTATCCATTGGTGGAACGCAGATTGGCCGCACCATCATAAAATGGCCTGCTTTTGTCAAGCTCTTGTTGCCGTTTCGCCGCCAACGGAGGGTTAACTGGCCGCTTTAATCTGCTCCAGGGCGGCCAAAGCCCGCTCTTTCGCCACTTTATGGTCAAGGATAGGCCAGGGATAGGTTTTGCCCAGCTCCACGCCCGCCGCCAGCAAATCGTCCGGTGCGGCCGCGCTCGGTTCATGGATCAATTCGCTGGGCAGCCCGGCCAATTCCGGCACGAAACGGCGGATATAGGCGCCCATCGGGTCGAATTTGCGGCTTTGCAGCCAGGGGTTGAAGATGCGGAAATAGGGCGCGGCATCTGCCCCGCAGCCGGCCACCCATTGCCAGCCTGCCGCATTATTGGCCAGGTCGGCATCCACCAGCGTGTCCCAAAACCAGGCGGCGCCCTCCTGCCAGGGCAGCAGCAAATCCTTGACCAGGAAGGATGAGACGATCATCCGCACGCGGTTGTGCATCCAGCCGGTCTGCCACAATTGCCGCATTCCGGCATCCACGATGGGATAGCCGGTCTGGCCGCGCTGCCAGCAGCGCAGGGCTTCAGCATCGCTGCGCCACGGGAAGCGCGCGAACGGTTCCTGCAGCGGCTGTTCCGGCATTTCCGGCTGGTAATAGAGCAAGTGATGGCAGAATTCGCGCCAGATAATCTCGCGCAAAAAACTCTCCCCGCCGCTGATCAGGCCAGGCTGTGTTTCGATCATCGCCTGCTCGGTGCCATGCCAGATTTCACGTGGGCTGATCTGGCCGAAATGCAGATAAGGCGACAGGCGCGAGGTGCCGGTGCGCGCCGGAAAGTCGCGGGCGGTCGTATAGTCCGCCACGGCCTGCACCAGAAAAGTCTGTAGCGCCAACTGCGCGCCTTGCTGCGTCGGGTTCCAGTCAAAATTCTTCGCCCAGTTTGGATGCGTGGGCACCAAATGCCAGTCCGCCAATTTCTCGCCGCCGGCATAAGGATGGCATGTCAGTTTAGCGGGCGCCGGCACCGGCTTGAACTGCCGTTGCATATTGAGGCACGCCTTGAAATATGGGGTGAAGACGCGATAAGGCGTCTCGCTCTGCGTCTGCACTTCCCATGGCTCGAACAGCAGGCTGGCGGCGAAGGTTTCCACCGTCAGCCCCTGTTGGCGCAGCGCGGATTTAATGGCCGTGTCGCGGGCTATGGCGTGCGGCTCATAGCAGCGGTTCCACATCACCGCGTCGGCCTGCGTGGCCTTGATGAGTTGCGGCAAGATAAGTTTGGGATCGCCACGGAACAGCAGCAACCGCCCGCCCAGCTTCTGCAGCTGCGTCGCCAGCGACTGCAGCGCGTGGTGCAGCCACCAGCGGCTGGCGCTGCCCGGCGCCCAGGGATCGGTGGTGTCCAGAATATAGCAGGGCAGGATGGCGCCACGCGCCACTGCCGAGCGCAGCGCCGGATTATCGCTTAAGCGCAAATCTTGCCGGAACCAGAGGAGAGTGGTGGCCATGCCGCCATGTTGCTTTATCTGGCCGTGACAAGCAAAGCAAAATTGTCTAGCTTCAAAACTTCAACACGAGAGAGAACATGCTCAGAACCATCTTCAAACTTTTTGTTGGCGCCTTCGCGGCTATCGGGCTGTTCGCCACGGTCGTGCTGGTGGTGGGGTTGTGGCTGGCGCAGAATCAGATCGCGCGCTTCCAACAGAAAGCGGTGCCGAAGGCGCCGGAAAAAATCGTCCTCATGCTCAATTTGCGGGAGGAACTCTCTGAGACGGAAGACCCGATGTCCGGCCTGAAGTCGGCGTTGGACGTCTTCGGCAGCGACCGCGGCGGCGGCGGCACGACGCTGCAAGAAGTGGTGCAGGCCTTGCATCGTGGCGCCAAAGACCCGCGGGTGGTCGGCGTGGTGGGGTTGTTCAACGGCAATCTGCCCACGTTGTCGCAGTCGCAGGAGATTCGCGCCGCGCTGACGCAGTTCCATGCCGCCGGCAAATTCTCCATCGCCTATGGCCCGAATTACGGCGAGTTCGGCCCTGGCAATCAGGTCTATTACATGGCCTCGGCGTTCGAGAAAATCTGGCTGCAACCGGTGGGCAATGTCGGCCTCTCGGGGATGCGGATGGAGAATCCGTTCGGTCGCGCGGCATTAGAGAAATTCGGCGTCAAGGCGCATTTCGTGCAGCGCGAGGAATATAAATCCGCGATGATGATGTTCACCGAGGATAAGATGCCGGCGCCGATGCGCGAGGAAATGCAGGCGATTCTCGATAGCCTCTATGGCCAGGTGGTGGCCGGCGTGGCGGCAGGCCGCAAATTGTCGCCGGAAACCGTGAAGGCGCTGATGGCCAAAGGGCCTTACACCGCCAAGGAAGCGCTGGAGCGCAAGCTGATTGACCAAATCGGCTATGGCGACGAGATTGAAAAATGGCTGGATGATAAGCACGGCAAGCAGGCCGCCAAAATGGCGCCAGCCAGCTATTTGCGCTTGCCTGACCCGGTCGCCAAGGACAAAGACAGCAAAGACAAGAAGCCGGCGGTCGCGGTGGCGAAGCCCAAGGCCACGGTGGCGCTGATCACGGCGCAGGGCGAGATTGCGGATAATGGCGGGCAACCCAGCCCACTTTCCGGCGGCGCCAGCAGCATGAACCCGAAGGAAATCGTCAAGGCGTTTGACGATGCTGCCGAAGACAAAGATGTGAAGCTCATCATCTTCCGGGTGGACAGTCCGGGCGGTTCGCCCAGCGCGTCGGAAACCATTCGCCGCGCCGTGCAACTGGCCAAAGAAAAAGGCAAGAAGGTTGTGGTCAGCATGGGCGAAATGGCCGGCTCCGGCGGCTATTGGATATCTATGGATGGTGACCGGATTTTCGCCAATCCGGCCACGCTCACCGGCTCCATCGGTGTGCTGGGCGGCAAGATTGATTTGAGCGGCGCTTATGAAAAACTGGGCATCGTGTGGGAAAGCGTCCGCAGCAGCGAGCATGACCTGACCGGCATGTTCTCGCCCACCCAGGGTTATGGCGTTGAAGAAGGCGCGCGTATCAACGCGTTGCTGGACGACACCTATAACACCTTCCGGGAAAAAGTCTCCGCCGCCCGTAAAATCCCCATGGAGAAAATGCCATCAGTCAGCAAAGGGCGTATTTTCACCGGTGAGCAGGCGGTGAAGATCGGCCTGGTGGACGAATTGGGTGGGCTGTGGGCCGCGATTGACTATGCCAAGAAGGAGCTGGGCTTGCAGCCCGATGATCTCGTCACGCTCAAGCGGCTGCCCAAACAAACCTCGCCGGCGGAAAAGCTGCAGGAGATCATCAAGGATATTTTCAACCTTGAAGCCTTTACTTCAAAAATCGTGGCGCCGGAAATTCGGCTGCTGTTGGGGCAGGGAATGCGCCCCTATCAGGCGCAGATGCCGCGCTTCCGCATTCAATAATCCTTAGGACAGCGAACGGAGAACAGCATGATGGTTGACAACGGCGCCGGCGACCTCAACGAAGAAGCCATCAAGCGCAATGTTTCGGACAAAGACACCTGGCTGCGTCTGGTCTATATGATCGTGCTGGGCATCGCGTTCTATTTTGCCTCCAGCCTGCTCTTCGCCATCGCTTTGCTGCAGTTTCTGGCCAAGCTGTTCACCGGCAAGCTGCTGGACGGCCTAATGGGCTTCAGCGTCAATCTCGGCACCTATCTAGCACAGATCGCGCAATATCTGGCCTATAGCAACCACGACAAACCCTTCCCCTTCGCCGCCTTCCCGGACACGAAACCGGTGAGAACCTTGCCATCGGAATAACGACAGATGAACCAATGCGGCCGGCCGCGTACCATGAGGTTTGGCCGTGGTCGGCTTTACTGGCATGGTGATTGCCGCAGACTATTTGCGAATAAAGATCAGTGCCGTGCGCGCCAGGAACGGCATGATGCGCGGCCGCAGCAGCGCGGCGTCCAGCCCGCCCATGCGCCGGTCGTTTTCGGCCAGGCAAGTGGTGATGAAGGAGCGCGGCGTCAGTTTTTGCACCAGGGCGGCGCCGCCGGTAGCCACGAAATTATCGCCGCTCTTGCCGCCATCCGCCGCCTTGGCCAACGATAAGCGCCCATACAGGCTGGTCGCCAAAGCGGCCAGGCAGCGCACCCGGAACCACAGCCGCGCCGGCAGCGGCTTTTGCTGTGCCATCCAGGCCACCCAATTAACGAAAAACAGAATATGCCGGCTTTCCTCCCGGATCACCGGCTCGAACACCTCCACCAAAGCCGGCGGGAAGAAGCCGGAATCCTTTGCCAGCTTGAACAAGCCGAAGGCGAAGAAACTATCCAGGCATTCGCCATAACCGGTGCGGATGAACGCCCATTCCGGGTCGCGCGGTGTCGTATAGTCCGGCTCCGGCTTGAGTTGGATGCCATAAAACCGCACCATATGCTCCAGCACCAGCTTGTGCCGCCCTTCTTCAAACGCATTGAGTTGCACCGCCTCTTTCAGCAACGGGTCGGCCACGCAATCCGCCAGCGCCTGCACGCGCCGGCTGGCATAGCCTTCTGTCTGCACCGCCACGTCCCAGAAGGGCAGGCCAGTGAGGCGCGCCAGCGCGTCTGCCTCCAGCTTCGGCCAGGCGATGACGGTGGGCTTATAGGGGTCGAACGTATCCAGCAGCATCCGGCAGAAACGCTGCTTGTGTTCTTCCGAACCAATGGTCAGCGCATCGGCAAGACTGGCGCGGAGATTATCGGCGGTGGTTTCGGTCATAGCAGCCTCGGCAATAAACGCCGGATTGTGCGCGAAGCCATAGCCCCATGCAAGCCAGAGTTATGCTGCAGTTGCGGCCATAGCCTCGCCCCGCGCCAGCCTGCCCAGCGCCACATAATCAATCTTGCCGGTGCCAAGCAGCGGCATTTTCTCCAACGTCTGCAAATTGCGCGGCACCATGAGTTCGCCGAGATTGGCGGTGCGCGCCGCGCTGGTCACCGACTCGCGCGTCAGCAGTGCATCGGTGGTGAACAGCACCAGCTGCTCACCCTTGCGCTCATCCGGTATCGCCACCACCGCCACCAGCTTGTCGGGTGCCAGCAGCGGCTGGATGAACTGCTCCACGGCATTGAGCGAAACCATCTCTCCGGCGATTTTGGCGAAGCGTTTGACGCGGCCTTTGATGGTCACGAACCCATCATCATCCACCGTCACGATATCGCCGGTATCATACCAACCATCCTCCGGCGGCTGCAGAGCACCCGGCTTATCCGCTTTGTAATAGCCGAGCATGATATTCGGCCCGCGCACCAGCAGCTTGCCGCCTTCCGCAATGCCCGGCACCGGCTCCAGCCGGTGTTCGATGCCCGGCAGCAACTGCCCCACCGTGCCCGCGCGGTTGGCCATCGGCGTGTTGATGGCCAGCGCCGGCGCGGTTTCGGTGGCGCCATAGCCTTCCAGAATCCGCAAGCCGAATTTCCGCGCCCAGCTGTCGCGCGTCTCCGGCCGTACGCGTTCGGCGCCGGCGAAGACATAGCGCAAACTGTAAAAATCATACGGGTGCGCCATGCGCGCATAACCGGTCAGGAACGTATCGGTGCCGAACAATATGGTCGCGTTGGTGTCATAGGCCAATTCCGGCACGATGCGATAATGCAGTGGCGATGGGTAGAGAAAGCAGCGCACGCCGGACAGCACCGGCAACAAGAAACCGCCGGTCAAACCGAAAGAATGAAAGATCGGCAGCGCGTTGAACACGATGTCGCTGGCGTTGAAGTCAATCCGCGCCGCCAGCTGCTGCCGGTTGGCCAGGATATTGCGGTGGCTCAGCACCACGCCTTTCGGCACGCCCTCGGAGCCGGAGGTGAACAAGATCACGGCGGGACTTTCCGGCGTCAGCGATAATTTTTGGTGCTGCCAGTTGGGAATGAAGCTGAGCAGCTTGGCGCGCAACTTGTCCACCCAGCCCATTGCCGCCTGAATATCTTCCAGATAAAGCAACTGCGACTGCGCCCCTAGCGCCGCTGCCGTGTTGTCCAGCTTCCCCAATTGAATAAAACGCCGGCTGGTGACAATGGTCTTGATTTGTGCGGCGCCCACTGCCGCTTGCATATTCGCGAGGCCGGTAGAAAAATTCAGCATCGCCGGCACACGGCCAAAAGCCTGCAGCGCGAAGAAACTCGCGGCCGTGGCGGCGGCGTTGGGCAGTAGAATGCCCACGGCCTCACCCTGCCGCGTCACCCGCGCCAAACTGCCGCCCAGCGCCAGGGCGCCCAGTACCAGCCGGTTATAAGTCAGCGGCTTGCGATTAATATCTTCAATGATTTTGCCACTGCCGCCATGCGTCATCCGCGCCGCCAAAAGTGCCTGCCACAGGGTTTGATCCAGCTGGGCGGTGGCGAAGATCATATCCGTCATGATGTGATAGAGCCGGTCTGCGGTATATTGCCGCCGCGCGCGGCCGCGCAATTGCTCCGGAATCTGCAGCCGCACCGGCGGCTGCACATTTAGCGTGATGCGCGGGAACCAGCGGCGCCGGAACTTGCCGCGTAGATAAGAGAAGGGCGTATATTGCGCCCCGTCAATACGGATGGGAATCAACGGCGCCTTGGTCTTGTCGGCAATGAGACCCGGCCCTTCATATACCTTCATCAGCGCGCCGGTCATCGTTAGCCGCCCTTCCGGGAAGATCACCAGCGGCCGGCCGCTCGCCACGCTGGCGATCAAGGCTTTCAGCGCTAGTGGATTGGTGGGGTCAACCGCCTGGTAATCCACCAGCGCGAGCATAGGCCGCGCCCACCATTGCTGCGCGATATGCGTGTTGACGGCGAACACCGGTTTACCGGGCAAAAAGGCGCCGACCAGCAACCCGTCAATCAACGAGACGTGATTGACCACATAGACCGCCGGCTCATTTTCGCCCACCGCATGGTTGCCGCCATGCAGTTCCACACGGTAGAGCGTTTGCAACAGCCGGCGAAACAGCGTCTTAAGCAAAGTCTGTGGCAGCAGAGCCGTGATATAGAGCGCCACGACCACGCCCAGCGCTCCGGTCAGCAAAAACAAATCCTGCAACGTGCCGCCCAGCGCCAGCACCACGGCCATATAGGCCGAGGCGGCAACCATGAAAGCGGCATTGACGATATTATTGCCGGCCACGATGCGGGCGCGCTGCGCGTCCGGGCTTTTCACCTGCAGCAGGACATAAAGCGGCACGCTGAAAATGCCGCCGCTGACCGCGATGGAGAACATGCAAAGAATGATCAGCCAGCCGCCGGCCTGGCTCAAAAAGTCGCCCACGCCATGCGCCGGCGTCGCCCAACTGAAGCTGGCGCTGGCCAGATACAGCGCCAAGGCGCTAAAGCCCATGCCCAACGCGCCCAGCGGCACATAATGCGTGGACAATTTGCCGTCCAGCAGCTTCTGGCACAGGCCGGAACCAATGGCGACGCCGAGCGAGAAGGCGGTAAGGAACACGGTGGCCAGCAGCGGGTCGGCCTGCAAATCGTCGCGCACATAATTGGGGAACAGCGACAAAAACACCGAACCGACGAACCACAGCCAAGAAATGCCGAAAATCGTGCGCGCCAGCGTTTTGTCGGCCAGGGCTTCGCGCAGCAAAGGCAGCGTGGCGCTCAGCGGGTTGCGGTTCACCATCAGCGCCGGCACGCGGGCGTCTGTGCCGGGAATGACAAAGGCCAGCAGACAGGTGAGCGCGCCAATCCCGGTCAGCAGCAACGCAGCGGCTATAGCGCCATAGCCAGCCAGCCAACCATCCGGCGCGTGGCCAGCGGTCAGCAGCACCCCGCCAATGATCTGGCCGAGCAGAATGGCGATGAAGGTGGCGCCCTCGGTCAGGCTGTTGGCCGCCACCAAATCCCGCTCCGGCAGCAATTCCGGCAGCAGGCTGTATTTCAACGGGCCAAAAAACGCCGCGCTGGTGCCGAGCATGAAGATGCTGAAGAACATCAGCGGCAGCTGTTCGGCAATCAGCGCATAACCGGCCAAAGCCAGGAACGGCACTTCCACGCATTTGATCAGTCGCGCCAGCCTTGTTTTGCTGTATTTGTCGCTCAGCTGCCCGGCCGTGGCGGAGAACAAAAAGAACGGCGCAATGAAAGCGGCACCCGCCAAAGCCACCCGCGTGGCGTCTTCCGCCGTTTTGACCTCGACTGCAAAAAACGTCATCTGCATCAGCATGGCGCTGCGATAGACATTATCGGTAAAGGCGCTGAGGAACTGCACCAGAAACAGCGGCAGGAAGCGACGGCTGTGCAGCAGGCTGAGATTGCCGGACATGAGAACTCCCCAAGAGGCGTGCTGCCGCACGATACGGCTTCAACGCAGGCTTGACAATAACAGCATTGTGAACTATGTTCAATATAATAATGAACACTGTTTAATTAATACGGCGTGGCAAAAGAGGCAGGCATGGCGCGGCGCAAAGACCATACGCCGGAAGAATTGCGGGAACTCATCGTGCAGGCTGCCGGCACCCTGGTGGCTATGCGCGGGCGCGATGCGCTGACGGCGCGTAATCTGGCCGCTAAAATCGGCTATGCGCCCGGCACGATCTATAATCTTTACCAGGATATGGACGCCGTGCTGCTGGCGGTGCAAGGGCGCACCCTGGCGGCGATGCAGGATTATTTCGCGCACCAGGTCGCCGCCACGCCGCCGGATTTCAACCGCATCGTCAAGCTGGCGCGCGCCTATGGCGCCTTCGCCCAGCAGCAGCCGCGCCGCTGGCTGGCGCTGTTCGCCCAGCCGCACCACGGCAAGCTGCCCAAATGGTATCAGCGCCAGCTGGATGCCATCTTCGCCTTCATTGAAGCGCAGCTGCAGCAATGCCTGGGGCAGGAAGCCGCCGCCAGCCGCCAGACCGCGCGGCTGCTTTGGGCGTGCCTGCACGGCATCACCATGCTCACGTTGGATGGTCGGCTGCAAGCCATCGGCCAAAGCGAAGCCGACGTGTTGGTGGATACTTTGCTGCAGCCCTACCGCCCTAAATAAAATCGGGCAACGCTGAAAGTAATTCTTCCCCTTCGTGCTGTAAATGGCTGGCGCGGTGGCGTATGCTGCGCGCATAACAGGGAGAAATTTTATGTCTCGTTCATTCCGTCATGCTGCCGTTGCCGCGCTCGCAGTGGTTCAAGCCGCCACGCTGCCCGCCGCCGGCTGTGCCCAGACCAGCGCGCAGCGCGGCGACCTGCCGCCTGAAGTTGTCGCTGGAGCGCTAGTATATTTGTGCGTGCAGAGCCATTTGCCGGCAGCCGAGCGCCAGCCTTCAGAAATCGTGCTTGAACCACAGGCGCGCAGCCTGACCGTCTCCGGACAGCTCAACGGCACTGGCGGCTATTTCAGCTATTCTATCGCCAATGGCGAGAGCTTCTATGCCCGGCAGGAACCCGGCGCGACCGTGATGCAGGTGGAAGCCGCGCTCAGCGTCGCCAACCCCTTGCGTGGGCGTGAGCCCACACTCAACGCCCCGGATAGGACCGTGACCGCTATGCGGCCGGAAACCAAGGCGCGGATAGATGGCATCGCGCGCTGCGTGGGGCTGGACCCTGACTACGTACCCGGCGGGCTGAGAATCTAACCCGCGCTACCGCCGCCCATACAGCGTGTGCGCCCGCGCCTCGAAGGCGCCGGCCATGCGGCGCAGGGCTTGCTCGAAAAACATTTCGAACAACCCGGCCAGCAGCGCGCTCTTGAAGGTGAATTCCAGCTCGAACCCCAGCTGGCAGCCGCCGCGTGCGGCGTCAAACCGCCAGACGTTGCGCAGCTGCTGCAACGGCCCACTCACATACTCCACTTCCAGTTTCCTGCCGGGCGTGAGATGCACGATGGAAGTGAATTTTTCGCGCAGCGCCTTATAGCCGGCGATGAGTTCGGCCTTCACTTCCCGCTCGTCGCGCGTCAGCACGCGCGCCGCCAGGCACCAGGGCAGGAATTCGGGGTAGCGCTCTATATCCAACACCAGCTCATAAAGCTGCTGCGGCGTATAAGGCAGAAAGCGGGTTTCAGAATGTTTGGGCATCTTGCATCACGCGCCCGGCTTCGCATCGCGCTGATACACCCGCGTGCCGGACAGCCAGTCATGCAGCCCGACTTTTTCCTTGGTGAAGAAGATCGGCAACGCCATCAAGAGCAAAGAGACGATGACAAAACCAAAATAGGCCGCGCAAAACACTAGCCACTGCCGCAAAAAATCTGGCTCTAAAAACCGCGCTGCCAGTTTAGCTTGGTCTTCTTCCCGCATCACCTCAAGGAACGCCTGCGTCTGCGGCATCAGCATGACGACGATGAAGGGGATGGAAGGCAGATAATACAGGAAAACCCGCCAGACATTGCCACCAAAAGTAAGTGGGGCACCAGTCGTAGTGCCGACGCTTAGACCCATTAGTTTTTTGCCTAGCGTTGCATAGCCGCCGCTGCCTTCTGTAACAAGATAGTAGAGCGTTGCTAGCGTCATGTAGATGCCAAAGGCTAAAGCCGTTCTTCCCATCATCATGCCTATCATGGTGTAGAAAATGTAAAACAGCACGATGTCCAGCACACTCGCCCCCGAGCGCTGCCAGCCGGTGGCATAAGGCGGTAGCGGCGGACGACCAGACGTCGGCGCTGGTACCGGCGCGATGTCCGGCAGCGGCGGGGCGGGGGGTTCCGTCACTGCCGACCCTGCGCCGCGTTGCGGGCGGACTGCAGTTTACGGAAATCGTCCCCCGCGTGATAAGACGAGCGCGTGAGCGGCGTGCTGGCGATGAGCAAGAAGCCCTTGCCGCGCCCCAGCGTCGCATATTCCCCGAATTCCGCGGGCGTCAC
Source organism: uncultured Rhodospirillales bacterium (assembly GCA_964494535.1). Taxonomy (GTDB): domain Bacteria; phylum Pseudomonadota; class Alphaproteobacteria; order UBA9219; family RFNS01; genus JAGOHT01. The sequence goes on along the minus strand of CAZBSB010000020.1, from coordinate 673 downwards.
GAAGCGGGCGACAGCGGCGTGCTTGGGCGTAGGCTGCAGATATTGCCCGATGGTCATGAAATCCACGTCAGCGCTGCGCAGATCGTCCATCACCTGCATGATCTCGTCGCGCTCCTCGCCCAGCCCCACCATGATGCCGGATTTGGTGAACACGGTCGGGTCAAGTTCCTTCGCCTGCTGCAGCAAGCGCAGCGAGGTGAAATAGCGCGCCCCCGGCCGGATACCCGGATAAAGCCGCGGCACGGTTTCAAGATTATGGTTGAACACGTCCGGCTTGGCCGCGATGACCACCTCCAGCGCGCCGGGCTTGCGCATGAAATCGGGCGTCAGCACCTCGATGGTGGCCTGCGGCGCACGGGCGCGGATGGCGCGGATGACCTGCGCGAAATGGTCGGCGCCGCCATCGTCCAGATCGTCGCGATCCACCGAGGTGATGGTGACATGGTTCAAGCCCAGCTTCGCCACCGCGTCCGCCACGCGCTCCGGCTCATGCGGGTCGAGCTTGTCCGGTCGGCCGGTGGCGACGTTGCAGAAGGCGCAGGCGCGGGTGCAGACGGCGCCGAGAATCATGAAGGTGGCGTGCTTCTGCTTCCAGCATTCGCCGACATTGGGGCAGGCCGCTTCTTCGCACACCGTGTGCAGCTTCTTTTCGCGCAGGATGCCCTTCAGGCGC